>CALQJK010000027.1:0-12476 GCA_943330875.1 Chitinophaga pinensis | reverse complement strand
GTTTATGTATGCGCAAATAACTTACTATTGGATTGGTGGACCAACAGGAGCTTCCGGGAGTGGATGGAATACTGGTTCAAATTGGAATACACAATTGGATGGATTAGGAACTACAAGAACCACACCTACAGTAGCTACTACGGATATTCTGATTGTAGATGGAAATAATATCGGTGGCGCTACACCTACAACAGGAAGTATTACCATTAAGGTTTCAGGAAGCAGTCTAATATTGAACATTAATCAATTAAAATTGATTAATAATGCAAACTTAACCTTGCAAAGAATTACAGCAGGAACAAGTACAGTAACTATTAATGGCGATAATGGGGATGATTTTGTTGTAGATGCAACTTCAAATTTAACATTGATAGGTACTGCACCTTCACCTGATTCATCTTCTGTTCGCATCATAATAGGTGCAGCGTCAACAGGTAGAGTAGGTGGTTCTGTTACTATGTCTAATTGGGGTTCTAGAATTATTACTTCAAATCCGGTTTCTGGTGGAGCGCTTATTTTTGAAAGCGGCTCAATTGCTAACGTAAATACTTATGAAGCAGGTTCGTATCCTTTTGGCTCAGGCTCATCAGGCACAGTATCTAATGCTGTGGTTTTTAATGCTGGATCAAAATTATATTACAAAGGGGGAAATTCGATTTTTTCCAATACATCAACTTTTTCTCCGATTAATTTCATTTCTGGTAGTGAATTGATAATCGCTGCTACAGTGCCAAATATCTATTGCGCCTCATCAAATTTATTTGCAGGAAGAAGATTTGCAAATCTTACTATTTCATCTGGTCAAAGTGCAGAGGTAGATATTTTTTCTAATGTAGATAATCTAACTGTTCAATCAGGTGCAACTTTAAAATTAAAAACAACCGGAGCATTCCCGATTTCTGGTAATATTATAAATGATGGTTTGTTTAAAGTGAATACTTTGTTGCCCAATGTATCAGGTACTTCTAATTTATTATTTAAAGGGAATTCAATTCAAACGGTTGGAGGAACTGGGTTGTATGATACTTTGGGTGTCATTACCGTTAGTGCAAATGCTCATGTGTTATTGAATACAGATTTGAAGTTGTTTGGATTAAACTCTTCGGGTACCAGCGCCAATACAGCTTCTGTTGTTGGAATATTGAATTTGAATAATCATGTGATTACAGGTACTACAAAGTTTCAAACACGTGAAGCTGCTAATGCCACAACAGCTGTTACTACTGGCGTAACGGGTACGAATACCCTAACCCTTGATGCCTCTGCATATAATTCATCAGCTAATACCGCCAATGTTGCAGTTGGGGTTTTGGTAACAGGAACTGGAGTGCCTGCCAATACTTATATCGTTGGTACGAGCAGTGGTACAAGCACAATAACGCTTTCTAATAATTTAAGTGATAATGTTACATCAGTAACTCTCAGTAATAATGCTGCAACATTAAAAACAGCTCACCTCAATGGTATTGATGGAGCTTTAGTTTTGTCAGGAGGATTATCATTAGGCACTGGAACTAATTATGAATTTAACGGTCCAACTAATTCACCTTTCTCACTAAGTACAAATAATATAACTGGAAACATTACTTGTAACGCCCCTATAACCACTAATAAAAATCAATCAATTGGTGGTGTACTTACATTGAATTCTGGAAATTTCACCATTAGAGCGTTAGATACCATCAGATTAAGAAATGCATACAATATAGGTGGAGCACCATTTACCAACACAAAGCACATTGTGAACGAAGTGAATGCAGGCAATATTGGTGTATTGAGAATGGACAGTATCTTATCAAATATGCTTCTGCCAATTGGTAGTTCAACTCATTATTTGCCGGTTTCTTTAAGTTATGCTAATACTACAAATGTTTATGTTTCAGCGTTTGAAGGTATAACACAAGATGCTACCATTAGTGGGACACCTTTTAGCGCAACTGAATTGCAAAAAGTGGTTAATGCGGTTTGGGATATCAAACCAACATCTAGTGCTGCAGTTGCAGATAATTTGCAATTAGGATGGGATCAGTCTTTGGAAGGAAGTATATTCACAACATTAGCTAATAGTCAGATTGGTATTATTAAAAATGACGGTACAACATGGGGGCAACCACTTTCAACAGGAGACAACAGTTTAAATACTGCAAGTTTGTCGAATGATGGTTTAGGTTTATACAGTATTGGATCATTGCAACAAACACAGATTAACAATTTTGTATTCAATACTATTCCAAATAAGACTTATGGCGATGCAGATTTCTCAAACATTGCAACTAGTCAGAATATAACTCAGCCGATCACCTATTCAAGTTCTAATACTTCAGTTGCAACAGTTTCTTCAACAGGACTTATACATATTGTTGGAGCTGGCACAACAAACATCATAGCTTCACAATTGGGAGATGGAGTATATACCGATACAAGCATATCAAGATCTTTCACTGTTGATAAAGCGAACTTGACTATCACCGCAAATAATATCACCAGAAATGAAGGTGTTGCAAATCCTGCGCTAACTGTAACGTATAGTGGATTTGTAAATGGAGAGAATAATTCCATTTTATTAACACCTGCTGTTTTAAATACGACAGCAATCATTTCTTCTACAGCAGGAACGTATCCGATTACAGTATCTGGAGCTACTGCAGCAAATTATACTATTACATTTGTAAGTGGAACCTTAACTGTAGAGGCTGTTACAGGTGCATTTACATTTAATGCTATCCCAGCTAAAACATATGGTGATGCTGATTTTTCTAACACTGCCTCAAGTCAGAATATAACTCAGTCCATAATATATACAAGTTCAAATACGGCTGTTGCTACTATTTCTTCGGCTGGTTTAATTCATATTGTCGGAGCAGGTACAACAGATATTACAGCATCTCAGGCAACTGATGGCACTTATCCTGCTGCAAGTGTAACAAGAGCATTTGTTGTCAATAAAGCCAATTTGACTATAACCGCAAATAATATCACCAGAAATGAAGGCGTTGCAAATCCTTTACTCACTGCAACGTATAGTGGATTTGTAAATGGAGAAAACAGTTCAGTATTATTAATTCCTGAAGTTTTAAATACTTCTGCAACACAATTATCTCCGGCAGGTATTTATCCAATTACTGTTTCAGTTGCAACCGCTGCAAATTATAATATCACTTTTGTCGCAGGTACATTAACAGTAGTTGCAATACCAACAACAGGATTGATTACCTATTTCTGGGTTGGAGGTACTGGTTCTGTTCAAACGCCTTTAAGCTTTTCATCTACGAGCAAATGGAATACAATACTTGATGGATCTGGTGTTGCAAGACCATCAGGAGATTCAACTGGTATCTTAATTATAGATGGTTCTAATGTTGGAGGGGCGACCCCAGTAACAGGAAATGTATTTGCTTACTCGGGGTCAACTAAAATGAGTCAGTTGATCTTAAGAAATGGAGCTAATCTTACTTTGTCGAGAATCACTACAGGTAATAGTTCAATTTCAATTAAAGGTGACAGTGCTACTTCAACAGATGACTTACTTGTTAACTCAGGATGTTCATTAACAATTAATGTTGCTGATTCTGTGTCATCAACATCAGGTCATAAGTTATTAATTACATCAAATGCCACAGGTACAATATATGGTGCGTTTGCATTAAATGGTGGAACATGTAGGGTAGAACAAACGAATCCTGTTTTAGGAGGAGCCTTGTTTTTTGAAAATGGTTCAGTATGTAATGTCAACACTCAGGTAAAGGATTATCCATTTGGATCTTCTAATGGTGTAAATTATGGAGTAGTTTTCAGAAATGGATCGAAACTTGTTTATAAAGGAGGGAAATCATTCTTCAGAGCTTCCTCGTCTTCAATCATACCCATCGTATTGCAACAAGGTAATACCTGCAGATTTGAAGCATCTGTTCCTAATAGCTATTCAGATTCCTCAATGTTCTTTAGTAAAAGAAATTATTCAAATGTTGAAATAGCAGCTAACGTTTCTGTAAATGCAGCTGATTTTTATAATATAGATAATCTTACCATAGAAACAGGTGCTACGTTTAACTTGAAGGGTTCCGGAACTTCTCCGGTATCAGGTTCAATTTTAAACAACGGAACCTTTGGTGCAGTATCAGGATTTACTTCTTCAATTTTGTTGATGAAAGGTAATACACTTCAAACCATTGGTGGAACTGGCGTATTTACTCCATTGGGTTCATTGGTTGTTGCTGCCAAATCAAATGTTGAATTGAATGCAAATCTTATTGTTAATGGAACATCAAATGCTGTAGTTCATGGAAAATTAAATCTTAAAAACAGCACTATCACAGGTACGGGTACACTACAAACAAAAGCAGCAGCAACAGTTTCATCTGCTGTTACTACTTCAACTGTTGGAAGTCATGTTTTAACATTACCAAGCATAACAGGTATATCCACAGGCATGATTGTTACAGGTGCAGGTATTCCTGCTGGAAGCTATGTAATAGGTTCAAGCAGTTCAGCAAGTACGATTACAATATCTGATTCAGTGCAGTCAGTAGTAAGTTCCATTGATGTAACCGGCTCAATACCTGTTATCGAAACCTCAAATGCAAATGGTGTTGATGGAAGTATAGGCGGAGTTGGTTCATTGTCACTTACTTCTTCTACAGATTATATTTTTGATGGAGCAACTGCACAACCATTCAGTTTGGTATCGCCTGCATCAGCAAGAAATATAACGATCAACGCGGCAGTTACTTCAAATAAATCTCAGAATATTGATAGTACATTAACACTGGCTTCAGGTATTTTTTCAATCAGACCAACAGATACCATCATAATTAAAAATGGTAATGATATTGGGGGAGCTCCATTTAGTGCATCAAAATATATTGTTACACAAAATGATGGATTTAATATCGGTGTGTTGAGAATTGATGGGGCAAATAATAATGAGTTCTTCCCTGTGGGAAGTGCTACTCATTATTTGCCGGTAAGTATGAAACCTGTTAGCTCTTCAACTCTTACTGCTGCTGTGTTTGAAGGGGTTACAGCAAATGGAGCTTTAAATGGTACCTTGTTGACTTCAAGGGAGTTACAGCCCTACGTAAATGCTGTGTGGAAGTTGAATAGGGTTTCCGGCACTGGTAATATTGACATTAAAATGAATTGGGAGGAGTCTATTGAAGGTCCATTGTTTTCTTCATCAAATAATGCTGTAATTGGTATTACAAAAAATATAAGTAATGTTTGGGGCGCTCAGTTTGGTACTCCAGATAGTGCAACTAATAGCGCATCTGCTACGGTTTCTTCTTTGGGTTTGTATACGATTCATAGTAATTCAGATGCAAGATTTGTGTTTAATCCATTTGTTCATAAAACATATGGGGATAATGATTTTGTTACTAGCACTTTCAGTAAAAATACCATTCAGCCAATTGTATTTTCCAGCTCTGATCCTCTTGTAGCAACTGTTTCAACAACAGGTGTTATACATATTGTTGGAGTAGGGGCTACCAATATAACTGCCTCACAATTAAGCGATGGTGTGTATGCGGATTCAAGTATTACCAGAGTGCTTATTGTCGACAAAGCTGATCTAACTATAACTGCGGATGACAAATCAAAAATACAGGGCGATGCCAATCCTCCACTAACTGTTACGTATAGCGGATTTGTAAATGGGGAGAATGAATCAATATTATATGCTCCGATTGTAGTTGCAACCACCGCATCGCAATCTTCTCCTAAAGGAGCATATCCAATTACAATTTTGACTGCAACTGCAGCTAATTACAACATCAATTTTATTCCTGCGAATTTGATTGTTTATGGGTTTGAATTTGCTCCAATTCCAGTTATAACTTATGGAGACCGTGATACCATTAAAGCGAAAGCGGATACAAGTAACCCTTACGCAAATTTAAATTCAATGCCTATTAAATATGTGAGTAGCGATACTTTAGTAGCGACTGTAGACAGTTTAACTGGAGTGCTTCATATTGTTGGGGTTGGAACTACTGATATAACAGCATTTCAGGCAAGTGACGGTACTTATCCTGCAGCAAGCATAACTAGGACATTAACTGTAATTAAGAGATTGCTTAACATTAAAGTAGCGGATACGGTAAGGTTTGAGGGCGATGATAATCCTAATTTCAGATTTATTTATTCAGGTTTTGCTCCAGGAGAAAATGAAACTGTATTAACAGTATTGCCTTTTGCAAATACCATTGCCAGCAGACTTTCTACACCAGGTGTTTATGGAGTTACTCCAGATGGAGCTCAAGCTGCAAATTATTCATTTACATATACAAGCGGGCTGTTGACTGTTTATCCAAAAGATATGACTCAGCAGATTTTTAATGTATACTATTCCAATGGGGCAATTAATGTGAAAGTATTTTCACCTGAAGCTGATTTGTCTGATATATTATTATACAGCATTAAAGGACAATTTATGATGCGTAAAAATATTTTTGTAAACAATGGATTTACCTCTGCGAAAATAGAGGTGAATAATATTGCTTCAGGTAATTATGTGGTCATTTATAAAGGAAAGAAAATGAAGAAGAGTAAATTAATCACTATCATTAAATAAAGTTATTTATGTTAATAAAAGGAATTCGGATCAGTTGTTTTTTTCTACTATTGTGTTCTTCATTTGGGTTATTTGCGCAATCGAAAGAGTTGTCTGTATTTGCAATGGATAAAAATGCACTTTCCATTAATAAATCCAAATTAAAATCAGGGGATAAAAATCTGCAATCTTCGTATAAACATCTTTTAGAGAATGCAGATAAAATGCTGGCAAAAAACATGATCTATACGGTTATGGATAAAAAGCAAACTCCTCCAAGTGGTGATATGCATGATTACATGAGCCTGGCTTTATACTTTTGGCCTGATCCCGATAAGGCTGATGGCCTGCCGTATATCAGAAAAGACGGACAAATTAATCCTGAAGTAGAAACCTATAAGGATAAAGTGAACATCAATGAAATGATGAAAGCAGTTGATCAATTGTCTCTTGCTTATTATTTTTCAGAGGACAAAAAGTATTCCCAAAAAGCAATCGCACAGTTAAGAGCCTGGTTTTTAGATCCAGCAACAAGAATGAATCCCAACTTTAATTTTGCACAAGCCATCAAAGGGAAAAATGATGGTAGAGGAATAGGTATCATTGAATGTAGGGAATTTATTAAAGTGATTGATGGAATTGGGTTGATAAAATCAGATCCATCATGGACAAAAAAAGACCAGGAGAATATGGAGAAATGGTTTGCTGATTTTTTACAATGGTTTACTACAAGTAAAAATGGTATTGAAGAAATGAATGCGAAAAATAATCATGGGATCTGGTATGATGCTCAAAAATTGTCTTATGCATTGTTTACGCATAATACTGAAATAGCAAAGAGTACGGTAAAAAGTATTCAAAGCAGATTGGAAATGCAAATGGATACATCTGGTTTTTTTCCCGCTGAAATGGAAAGGACCATTTCTTTGCATTATTCCGCTTTTATTATCGAGCCTTTATTCATGATTGCGCAGATGTCTGATGCAGTAGGAATAGATATGTGGAATTACACCTCATCAACTGGTCGCTCTATCAGAAAAGGATTTGAAGTATTGAAGCCATATCTCGGAAAAGAAAAAGAATGGCTTGGTCAACAAATAAAACCTTTTGAATTCGCCAGCAATGGAACGCCACTTTTGGCTCAAGGGTATTATAAGTATGGATGCAAATCATGCAAAGATTGTATATACAGCATCAATGCAAAAAATGCTGACGAATCAATAGCTCATTTATTATCATTAATAGACTAAAGAAAAACAATAAAAATTGTATGAAAAAAATATCGATTGCTTTTATCCTTACCATATTTATTGTAACATTTACTGCTGCTCAGAAAAGAGAAATCACTGGAAGGGTTTTTGATAAAGCTACAAAACAGCCAATCGAAGGGGTTAATATTTTGCTGGAAAAATCAAAGACAGGAGCTACAACAAAAAAAGACGGAACATTTTCTATAAGTGTGAAGTCCTCCAAAGTCACTTTGATTGTTTCGTGCATCGGGTATGCTTCACAGGTAGTCTCAGTAGGAAAGGATGAACTTTCAGTAAATATTGCTCTTGTTGCTGCTGCCACTGATAATGCTGAGGTTGTTGTAGTGGGTTATGGTACACAGAAAAGATCAGATGTTACGGGTTCTATTACAAAATATAAAAATGACAAACTTGATGAAGCCCCGGTTTCAAGATTAGACCAGGCTTTACAAGGAAAAGTCGCAGGTGTAGATATCCAGAATTTATCATCTGAAGCTGGAGCTGCACCAAAAGTTTCTATAAGAGGAGTGAGTTCTATTTATGCAGGGGCCGAACCTTTAGTGGTTGTGGATGGACAACCTACTGCTGATGGATTAGCATATGTAAATATGGCCGATGTGGAATCAGTTGAAATATTGAAAGATGCTGCTTCTGCTGCTATCTATGGATCAAGAGGTGCAAGCGGTGTGATTTTAATTACAACGAAATCAGGAAAAGCGGATAAGGTTAAATACAATTTTAAGTATTCTCTGGGCGTCAAAAATGATTATAAAAGATATGATGTAATGACGACCTCTGAGTATGTTAACAAGTTATTTTACGAAAAACAATTGCAATCTATGGATCCATTAGGTACAGCTGTGGATGCGACCAGTAATGAAAGAGCAGCATACATAGTGGAAAATGGACTATTAGGAGGTAAAGGTGTTGATTGGCAAAGTCAGGCTTTACGAACAGGTCTTTTTCAAAATATTCAATTGAGTGCTTCAGGTGGGAAATCTGATTTTAAATATTATTTGTCAGGTGGTTATCAGAAAGACCAGGCTATGATGCAAAATAGTCAATATGATAAAATTAATTTTCGGTCAAAATTGGATTTTAATTTATCCAAAAAACTAAAATTAGTTTTAAATATTAGCCCATCTTTTGATAAGAGAGAATCCCCATCGGTTAATTACACAACATTCGTAAGGTATCCAAGTTTTATGCCGGTGTACCATAACGATTCAACTATTAATTTAGTTCATCAAAATCCACAATGGTCTAATCTTCAGGCAGGTGATTATGCGCAGCCTCGTCATTTTAATAATTTATTTTATCAGGGATTGATGCCGGATGGAACTGATAGTTCTTATAATGGTGCTGATCCTTTTTCCTCAAGTACAAATTCTCCGACATCAATTTTAAATAATACGTCAATTTATTTAAAAAATTATCGACTTCAGGCTTCTGCAGAGTTTTCATACAAATTGATGAAAGGAGTAGATTTCAAATCTTTGGTTACTACCAATATCAACTATACCAATGGATTGAACTGGGCTAATCGTAATGCTGAAAGAGACGGGACAGTTAGCAAGGGGGTGTTTACTAATAATTCAAGCATCGATATATTGGCCGAAGAAACAGTTAATTATACCAAATCAATCAAAGACCATTCTTTTGTAGCACTTCTTGGTTTTACAACGCAAACAACTAAAGTAGAAAAGAACCAAGTTACAGGACTCGATTTCCCAAATGATAATATCAGAACACTTAACAATGCTACAGTGATTGATAAGTCTTTAACTATTGGCTCCACAAATAGGATAGGACTGGTTTCGTATTTAGGAAGAGTAAATTATTCTTATCAAAGTAAATATTTATTAACCGCAAGTTTCAGAACTGATGGGAGCTCTTATTTTGGACCCGGTAAAAAATGGGGCACTTTCCCTTCCATTTCTTTAGGCTGGGCAATGGATAAAGAAAAGTTCATGAGTAGGGTTAAAGGAATTTCCAGAATTAAATGGAGAGCCAGTTATGGAGTTTCCGGGAATAACAGAATATTAGATTACGGCTTTCTTGATTTATTGTATCCAGCTAATTATTCCATTGGAGGTGGGAATGGAACGACCATTTCTGGTCAGGCGACTTCTCCTACCATTCGCTCTAATCCTGATATTACCTGGGAAAGAACCTATCAAGCTAATTTCGGATTAGATCTTTCTATCCTGAAAAATAAAATTGGCATAACTATCGACTACTACCAATCTAAAACAGACCGCTTGTTGCTGCAACAATCTGCAATGGCTTTCACAGGTGTTCCATTAAGCTGGAATAATATCGGCAGTCTTAAAAATACGGGGATAGAATTGCAATTGAATACAAATAATATTAACACTGCTGATTTTAGATGGACAACTGCTGCTAATATTTCTCATAACCAAAATAAGATTTTGGAATTAGGTAGCGAAGCGTTTTTATTATATGAAGGAGAAAGAAATGAATTGTATAAAAATATTGTAGGTGGTCCATTGATTCAATATTATGGATTTAAAACTGATGGAATATGGATTTCTCAACAAGAAATAGATGCTGCAAAAGCTGCAGGATTATCTAGTTCTTTCAGAGACGCTTTTAATCCCGGACAATTAAAAATTGTTGATGTTAATCATGATGGCATTATTAATAACAATGATAGGACTTTGTTAGGTTCTCCTTATCCTGATTTTACATGGGGCATGACCAATACCTTCTCCTATAAGAATTTTGATTTCGCTTTTACCTTCCAAGGGTCTCAAGGGGGTAAATTGATTAATGGCGATCCTAATTATGATGAGACGAAAAAGTTGGTAAGATCCTATAATGAAAATCGCTGGATTTCTCCTGCAAATCCCGGTGACGGACAAACGCCAACTTACAATAAGAATGGCTTTAACTGGATGCTTACTGATTATGTAATTGAAGACGCGTCTTATTATACACTTCGTGAAATTACATTGGGATACAAGATTAAAGATGATAAATTAAAAGCAATTAAGTTGAATGGGTTGCGATTGTATATGACGGTGCAGAATTTGTTTTTTCATTCAGCAAAAGGGTATAGAGGCATCAATCCTGAAGCGAGACTCACATCAGGGCCTTATGCTTCTTCATTATTGGGCGGATATCAAAGAGGCGCTTTTCCCATTCCACAAACTTTTGTTTTTGGGGTAGATGTAAATTTTTAATTTAAACTAACTTTTAAAAATAGATATAATGCAAATAAAAAATTTATTTTTCATCTTCATGATTGTTCTTGTAGCATCAAGCTGCAAGAAAAACATTGATCAGTATCCTACATCTAATTTGTATGATAATGTTTATTATAGAAATGTATCCGAATTTGATGCTGCGCTTGTTGGTTGTTATAATGGCATGCAAAAACCAATGTTTGAAGAATGGAGTCTTACGGAGTTGAGAAGCGATAATGCCATTATGGGAAATCCTACTAGTGGAAGCATCCCTAACCGTGAGCTGTCAGATTTAGATTTGTTAGCTCCTAATACTTATCACGAAAGAGTTTACAATTATTGGCTTAGCAGTTATTATAACATTTACAATACCAACAAAATATTGTCAAATCTTGCTGTTAAATACGATTCCTTAAATGGTAATTTAAAATATGATTCAGTAAATCTACCAGTAACTTCAGCTGATAGAAAAAGAATTGCTGCACAGGCAAGTTTTATCAGAGCATATCATTATTTTAATTTAGTAAGATTGTATGGAGGTGTATTTTTAATTGACAGACCGGTAACTCCTGCTGAATCTAAAATGATTAATCGTTCATCTGTTGCTGATATTTACAAATTAATTATTACGGATTTAAAAAATACAATTGATTCAGGAGATGCCACTACTTTTTCTGCCATGAATATTAATGACTTAGGTCGAGTAAATAGTTTTTGTGGAAAGGCTCTTTTGGCAAAAGTCTATTTGACCTTGAATATGAAGACTGAAGCTACCGCATTATTGCAGGATGTAATTTCAAACAGCGGCTATCGGTTGCTGTCTAATTATGCAGATGTTTTTTCCATTAATAATGAAATGAATGCAGAGATATTATTTGCAGTAAGATATAAATCTGGCAAGGTTGGTCTTGGATCACCTTTTGCAAATTTATTTGCACCATCCAGTAGTGGAAACTATATTGTAAATGGCGATGGCGATGGATATGATTATCCATCTTATGATTTGGATTCGATAAGACCTAATTCATCTGGGTATCTATTCGATTCGCTTAGGGCGAATGCTTATATTCAACTAGATCCAAGAAGATCCTTTAATATAAAAAGGTATGTGTCAAAACCTTATCCCAACAAGTTTATTTTATATAATGAGCAATATCATACGAGTAGCTTAGTGTATCAAGACGATGGCGAAAATGATTGGCCTGTAATTCGTTATGCCGATGTATTATTGATGCTTGCTGAAGCTCAAGGGTATAATACATCAAGTGTACAATTGATAAATCTTATCAGAAGTAGAGCGGGATTAAGCCCTGTGAATCCAACAACTAAAGAAGATTTCGACAAATGCTTGAGCAGAGAAAGACGTTTTGAATTTGCTTTTGAAAACCAGCGTTGGTTTGATTTGCTGAGATTTAATGTTACTTTAAGTCCGGATTTTGCTGAAAATACCTTGAAGACACATTTTAC
>CALQJK010000026.1:0-12555 GCA_943330875.1 Chitinophaga pinensis | reverse complement strand
TGAAGTTGATACGTTAGGAAAGTTAGCCCCTGAAAAAAATACTGTTGCACTAACCACATTAAACCTTAAATCAA
The DNA here is from genome assembly GCA_943330875.1 of Chitinophaga pinensis. Taxonomy (GTDB): domain Bacteria; phylum Bacteroidota; class Bacteroidia; order Chitinophagales; family Chitinophagaceae; genus Ferruginibacter; species Ferruginibacter pinensis_G. The sequence goes on along the minus strand of CALQJK010000026.1, from coordinate 12,481 downwards.
AGTCAAAATTCTCAAGTTCTGCACGACAAAATTGTTGACTTTTGAATTCAACAGAAGGCATTCTTACTTTACCTGACCCAACTTTAAATACAGGATCTGGAATTCTCTTAATTCTAAACTCGAAAGAAGAAGGTTTTTTGTCTGCAAGTACTGTAACTACAGCTTTTTGTCCAGGAGTAGCGCTAGGTCGAACTATTCTATTTGAACCAGCACCAGTGATGGTAGCGTTAGAAATAGTCACGTTAGTTTTATCCCAGCCCGTTGGAGATCCAATGGTAACAGGGTTGTCAACACCAATATAAAAAACATTCATTTTATCTGGCATTACAGCTGCTCCACCTGGAGTACCTACTGTGTATTTAACATCAAAGGTTTTTGTTTCTTTAGAACCATCAGGTTTTGTATAAGTTACATTTACTGCAACTGATTTAGATCCTGATCCACTTACTTTAAACTTGGAAGTCGCTCTACCATCTTCAGCTAAAGGAACTGAAGATCCTCCAATGGAGATTTGAGGCTGAGCAGCTTTACTATAAGAACCAACTCCAGCGTTTATTTCAAGTTCTTCGCCTGGCATTAAATAGTTTGAGCTTTGTCCTACTAGAGCAGCGAACTGATCATAAACAACTTTTACAGCTCCTACCTGATTGTGACAATACGTTACAACCTGATTTTCACCATTTTTTACATTATTTTGAAATTTGCTTAATAAAGTAAGGGCAGCTACAGTTGGAGTCATGTGAAAATAAGCAAAAGTAAAATCCTTTTCTTTACCATCCTGACCTTTTACTTTATCCTGGTATTCTACAGGAAATGAGTTTGCAAATAGTTTTGCAATTTCTGGGTCTACAGCAAGCATAGATGCTCTAAAAGCATTCAATTTATCTTTAAGTTCTACCCCTTTATTTTGCCCACCTTTTTCATTGCCGAATAATCTTGTGGCAGCTTCCAAATCATCTTCTTTGAATTCTTCCACTGTTTTACCATCTTTTTCAACCATTTTAGATCCAGCTGCTGCTTTAAGATCTGTTTTTAATTGATCAATGTAAGTACTCATTTCAGAAGCAAGTTTTTTAGCCAAATTGGCTTTTTCATTCCAAGGCTTTGCTTTTTCAGCAGTCATTGGATCTTTTAACTTTGCTTCTAAAGAAGTATAAAGTGTATTATTTGCTGTGTTTAAATTTTCGTTTGATGTCATCAAACTTTTATCTACAACCTTGAAGGCATTAAGGATTTCTGAAGACACATTCAGCGCTAACAGAGCTGTTAGCACGAGGTACATCAGATTGATCATCTTTTGCCTGGGTTCTTTAGGTAAAGACATTACTAATGAGATTAATTATTTAAAAATATTGTTAGCATTATTTTTTGCAGAATGACTACTCCGAAGATTATCTTCCTTGCATAGCATTCAACATGTTGCCATAAACAGCATTTAATTTGCTTAAGTTTCCAGCTAATGTTGCAATCTGGTCTTTAACTTTAGTAGCATCTTCAACACTGCTAGTCATTGCGCTACTAGCTTCTGCTAATTTGCCATAGAAGTTATTCAATGCTTTCAAATGGTTGTTACTTTCTTTTAATTCCAATTCGTATATTGTATTTAAAGAGCCTAAGTTTTTAGTCAATACTTGTACTTGCTCATGGAATCCTTTAGCACTTTCAGCTGCACTACTAAATGTTCCCATCGTACTTGCGCTTGCGGCAAAGGCTGCAGACATAGCACCCATAGAAGCAGTTGCTTCTTTAGTTTTAGCACCAAAATCACTTGTTGATTTTACCACATCACTAACATCAGCGATGTTTGCAACAGTCGTTCCTAATTTCTGAAATCCTTCGCTTAATTTTTTCATATTCGCAGGATTAATGTCAGCATCTTTCATCATTTTATCCATCGCTTCGAGAGGATTAACAGATTTAGCAGCTCCATGACCCTCATGACCAGTCCAATCAATTTCAGCTTTTATATAAATTATACCATAAAGCGCAAAGATTACGGCTTCGGTATATAAACCGATTTGTAGAAAAAGATCTGCAATTGCAGTGTGAAGAATCTTTTGTAACGCACCAAAGATAACTACGGCAGCAGCTAGAGACACTGCAACATCCATCCATTTACTTGTTTTTGGATTAATTTTAACTGACATGTGTTTTTAATTTTTAATTTTTAAGGTTTGTTATGTTAGAGTTTAATTTCAATTTTTCGAATAAAAATGCAATCCATTTGCTAGAATCGGACAATTATTAGTTGATTATTCCGTGAAATACTAAAGAAAATTATCTATGCTTTTTCATTGCAGCAGGTAAATCTAGTATACATCGAAAACCGATGTAAGACTTTGACGTGTCTTGATATTCATAGGCTCTTGCACTTGTTTGTAAGAAATAGCCAACATCTTTCCAGCTTCCACCACGAGTTACTTTTCTTTTCATTCTTGGAGGATCTGAATCTTTTGCGTTCCAGCGAATATCTGGGTTCATATCATGTTGGAAAGAATATCCATTTTCAAAATATAAAGAGGATGTCCATTCTGCAACATTTCCAGCCATATTATATAACCCAAAATCATTTGGCCAATAAGCGTCAGCCCTAACTGTGTAAAAACCTCCATCTTCTGGATAATTACCTCTTCCTGGCTTGAAATTCGCTAATAAGCAACCTTTTCTGTTTCTCAAATAAGGACCGCCCCAAGGATATGGTGATTGAGAGCGTCCGCCTCTTGCAGCATATTCCCATTGTGCTTCGGTTGGTAATCTGAAATTTGATTCTGGTATTTTCTTCTTAGATTCCAAATAGGAATTCATATAGCCTGTTCTCCATTCGCAAAACGCAGTTGCCTGCTTCCAATTCACCCCTACAACAGGATAATTACCAAACCCTGGATGACTGTAATATTTTTTCGCCATTGGCTCATTATAAGAATAAGCAAAATCACGAACCCAGCATAAGGAGTCCGGGTATACCGGAATTTTTGTTTTTATGATATAAGCAGAACGAGGAATAGTTACATCTCTGTTCATTGCCGCTGCTTTGTAATCGAAAACCTCAGATTGAAACACTATTTTATTAGCATCTAACTCTTTTTTGCCGAAAATTCGATTATCTGGAGTTACTATTATAGCGTCAATCTTTTCGATTGTAGCTTTATCAGACCATTTTATGGCACTTGCTTTTTTCCAATCAATGTACTCTATACCATCTTGTCCTTGTTTTACATAACCCAATAACTTAGCAGCTATAGAATCTCTAACCCAATTGGTAAACTGACGATATTCATTATTGGTAATTTCTGTAGCATCCATCCAAAATCCACTAATTGAAACGGATTTACTACGAGCGGTATAACTATAATTCACATCTTCATCACTAGACCCCATGTGAAATGTACCAGATGGAACATAAACCATTCCAATAGGTCTAGTAGGAACCCAACGAGATGCAGGAGATACTCCGTGAAGTTGACCATCATTAGGCAACGATTTCCCAGATTTGTTTTTACTACAACTAGTCATTCCTAAAGTGATAGCACAAACAGCTACCAAGTAAAATATCTTTTTCGTCATTTTTACTTAATTAATTATGGACAAATGTAATGATAATTTTAATTTAAAAAAGAATTCCATCAAACTTATTGAAAAAAATATTTGAACAATAGTGACATAAACGGCTAAATTATTGAATTATTGTTTCTGCTACTGATAATACCCCTTAATTTTTAGTTAAAATCCGGAGTTCCTTTAAACTATCTGAAGGAGCAAAACAATTGAATTCCTTACATACATGCATTAAAGATTTATCGGAAATTTGTTTCCCTATCAACAGAGGAAACGTGCTTTCGACTTCAGATGATTGCAAAATTTTATTTGGAATCATCAAGGCTAATAATGCTGATTTTAAGTCTGTGTTATTTTTACCGGTGATGGCTATTTGAAAATACCCTGTATGCTGTAACAAGATTTGAATACTCCAGCATCCAAAAGAATTCGGATGTTTTTCTGCCAATGGCATCATACTCTTCAGCATGTTTTGTGATTGTACGAGCCATTTCGAGTTGTCAAAAATGTTGGCTAAATAATAAAGATTGAACGCCATCGTACTATTCCCTGAAGGCAAAGCCGAATCGTTGACCTCCACTTTTCGAAGAATGATATCGTTTTGAAGTTCACTGGTATAATAATAGAAATCAGCATTATCTTTTTTAAAGTGCTCATTTACATAGTTGGTTAAACGCGCTGCTTTAAATAAATATTTTTCATCCCCAGTTAATTCCTGCAGACAAATACAAGCTTGAATGGTATAGGCATAATCATCTAAATATGCCTGCTGTTTGGCTAATCCATTTTTGTAGGTATGAAATAAGTGCAAGTTAGGAGAAGAGAATTTTTCCAAAATAAAATCATAGAGCTTTATAGCCCTATTTAAATACTCGTCGTTTCTGAAAGCTCCGGCAGCTTTACAAAGTGCTGTTAAATAAAGTGAATTCCATCCAAGCAGTATTTTATCATCTGTTGCGGGACGTATTTTTTTATCCCTTTCCATAAGCATGCGATTTACTACAGCATTCAACCAATTTGTAAACTCCTGCTCTGTTAAATTATGTATTTGCAAAAAATCAGTTCTGTCATGTTGAATATTTAGAATATTTTTTTCTTCCCAATTTCCTGATGCAGTCACTCCATACCATTCGCAAAAAAGTGGAGCATCTTCTTTTAAGATCAACTCTATTTCTAATTTTGTCCATACATAAAACTGGCCTTCCACCCCTTCGCTATCTGCATCGATCGCAGCATAATATCCCCCATTTGTATCGCTCAGTTCCTTTTCACAAAAAGCCAATATTTTTTCAACACCGATTTTCAGCTCTTCATCCTTTGAAATTTGATATCCTGCACACAACGTCATTACAAGCAATGCATTGTCATACAACATCTTTTCAAAATGCGGTACCAGCCATTTATCATCTGTACTATATCGAGAAATTCCTCCAGCTAGATGGTCAAATATTCCTCCTCTTAAGATAGATTTCAAAGAGAATAAAGCATGTTGAGTGGATTTTTTATTGTCAAAGAAATGACCATAAGTAAGCAAAAAATCAATTGAAAATGTTTGTGGGAATTTTGGAGCTGATCCAAATCCTCCATTAGTGTAATCTGCGGTTTTAAGTATTTGATTATTAAGCCCGTCGCAAAATGATTTTGTAAAGAGCTCCTCTCCTTTCAAAGAATCAGCTGTAATCCTGCGATTAGAAAGGGCATGATTAACAGATTCCATATGATTTAATAAAGCGTTCGCTTGTTCTTCTACCTGGTTTCTCTTGTTAACCCAAAGATCATTTATGAAATGGAGCACCTCGATCCAGGTGGGGCGATTGTATTTTTTTTCTATAGGAAAATAAGTACCCCCAAAAAAGGGTTTGCCATCGGAAGTAAGAAACATATTCAAAGGCCATCCTCCAGAGCCGGTTAAAATTTGTACCGCCTCCATGTAAAGTCCATCCAAATCGGGCCTCTCCTCTCTATCAATTTTAATATTGATAAAATGTTCGTTCATGAAATTTGCAATAGCAACATTTTCAAAACTCTCTCTTTCCATGACATGGCACCAATGACAGGCCGAATAGCCAATGCTTACAAGTATGGGTTTGTCTTGATTTTTTGCCAATTGAATTGACTTTTCACTCCAAGTATGCCAGTTTACAGGGTTATGGGCATGTTGTAACAAATACAAACTTGATTCATGAATTAAATCATTAGTAAACTGCTGTTGCATGAAATGAAAATAAATGAAGAGAAAAAGTAGTAAGAAACTAAATCTATTTTTTAGGCCTTTCTTTCAGGAATTTTTCCAAGGCGCTTACCATACTTGGTGTTTGCGGCATTGGCGCTTTGATATCTAAATGTAAACCCGCCTCCTCTGCAGCCTTAAAAGTATTGGCACCGAAAGCCGCTATTATGGTTTCCTTTTGTTTGAACTTCGGGAAATTTTCTTTAAGACTTTTAATTCCTCCAGGTGTAAAAAAACAGATTACATCATACTCTTTAGCAATAACTTCTTTAATATTGTTGCTCACTATCTTATATAAAACCGGTGTCGCATAACCACAATTGTTAGTCTTCAACCAATTGGTGATTTCACTGTCAAATAATTCAGAGCAAGGGTATAAAAACTTTTCATTGTCTTTATGCTTATTAATCACATCAAACAAGCTTTTATTCAGTCCATCAGCACCATAAAATACTTTACGCTTTCGATATAAGATGAATTTTTGTAAATAAAGCGCTACTGATTCTGTAATGCAGAAATATTTTGTATCCTGCGATACACTCACTTTCATTTCATCGCAAATACGGAAAAAATGATCAATCGCATTTCTACTAGTAAAAATAACTGCAGTAAATAATGAAATGTCTATTTTTTGTTTGCGGAAATCTTTTGAAGGAATAGCTTCAACGCTGATGAAAGGATGGAAATCTATGGATAATTTATATTTAGTTGCCAAGTCATAATAAGCAGACTTAACGCCTTCTGGTCTTGGCTGTGTAATCAATACTTTCTTAACTATTTTTTTGGCAATGACGGTCTTTTTTTCAATTGGGATGTTTGTTGAAAGAGGGCTCTTTTTTGGAGCGGGGCTCTTTTTTGCAAGAACAACCTTTTTTGCAAGAACAACCTTTTTTGCAACTACCCCCTTTTTTACAATTGGGATAATTTTTACAAGATTGTTCTTTTTTGCAACTGGGTTCTTTTTTACAAGAACAACCTTTTTTGCAATGGCAGCTTTTTTTAGTTCCTTTTTAATCATGCTTACTTATCCAATAATGCTGCAAATTTACAGACTTTTATTTAGAAAAATCATCAGGGTCTTGTAAATAAGGAAAATAGGCAATAATTCCACGCCAACGATGTATAAAAAAAAATGAAATTTTGTGATGCTCAAATTAAGATTCAATACCCCGAAGGCTCTTACATATCTTAATAAAACCATGAAAGCGATGACAAGAAAAGACAATATTTTTGCGATATAACTCACATCGCTATCCGCAAATGCGATAACCAAAATCATAGGCAATAGGAACAAGGAAAGTACTTTGTTAGATAAAAAAACAATGAAAATATAATTCTCAGCGTCATGTCTAAATCCTGTCAACCATCCTGAGATTTGCAAAACAATATACTTGGTAAGGTAAATAATCGTGATGGCAAGAATACAATAGAACAAGCTCTGCCAATAACTTTCCTGTAAAGATTTGAATCCATTAATTAAAAGGAAAACATAAATTCCAGCAACAATCACGAATAGGATATTAAATAAAAGTGAAGGTAGTTTTGCCAATAGCAATTGATCAGTAAGTTGACTTTGGCGCAAAGAAGTATTGAAAAAAACTCTGCTCATGTTGTTGAAATATTTATGGAATGCTACTTTTAACAAACCAAACATCAGAAACAACCCGACCATACAATAAAACAATGTTTGAGCACTCCTATTGGTATGCTCCTGCTGTGAAACATCTATTGGAGTTGATTTGGTATTTATCAGATAATTGGCCTCCATAACTTGATGAATGGATTGTAAACTTTTGGTTTCAAGAATGGCTTTTTTTATTATTGTATCCCAGCCTGATTCAATATTTCCGGATGATTGGGAAAAAGAAATTACAGGGAACTGAAGAAGCATTATAAAGAATATAAAGGAAAAGAGTCTCAATTGTATGAATTAATTAATAAGCAAAAATACTTCGCTTTGTTGAACAATTTTAAAAGTAATTAACATAACCAAAATGAATTTTGGATGCTTCTCTTAAATTAAACCTTACATCATCTCGTTTTCCGATCGCATAATTTAAATTAAATACGCCTGATCTTGTTTCAAAAAGCATACCAATTCCTGCGCCAATAAATTGATTACTGACAGCAATTGTTTGGTATTTATTTTGAGTAAGCCCATAATCTGCAAAGAAAGACAAATAAGAATTGGTACTGAATAGTAACCGATATTCTGCAGTAAAAACGCCATATTGACTGGCATAAATACTTTCTTCATCAAACCCTCTCATCGTTTTATAGCCTCCAACCTGAAACAATTCATTACGAAAGATAGCTGGACTAATTATTGTACCTGTTTGAACCGCTGCCTTTATTGTTGATGATTTCCCCGTTGAGAAATAATGAGCAGCAGAGAGCTTGATGCGGATATTGTACGTTTTTAACTTTAAGGAATCATAAAGCCCAGCATAATTAAAGCTATTGTCTTTAATGGATAATATTTCATTATTGGGCTTTAATGTCTTTATCCCAACCATGGAAGTCAAATTCAATTCATTCCCTTTTTTTGGATTGATTTTATAATCAGTGTTGTTCCATTCGTAGGTCAGGCCAATATGAGTTGAATTAACATCGATATTTGATGGCAACTTTTTTTCGGATTTTATTTTAACAGTATCAATAGCTCCCGACAACAAGCTACTGTTTTGCCATTGCATAAATATCCTTCCAGATTGATAATTTGATATAGAAAATTGCAACCCTAATTGCGCGTTGATTTGTAAAAATGTAGAATCCTTTTTGAATAATTCAAATAAGGCATCAAAGCAAAATTGCGTGTTGAAAATATAGGGTTTAGAAAAGCCCATATTAAGTCTGGGTGATTGTGGTTGTAATTGTTGCCATTTCAACAGAATGTTTTCTCCCGATCCAAATAGATTTTTCAAATCAAGATTAAGATCACCGGTCAATTGAAGTTTATTATTATTGGATGAAGCAGGTTGAAGACCTAAAAGAAAATTAAACTGGCTGCTTTTCTTTGGCTGTACATACAAATTCAATATCGCACCTGTGCCTAAGAGACTGACATCTGATGGCTGAAAGGCTTTAAGATAGGGCAACTCAAGGATTTTTTTATCTACTTGAATTAGTTTCTCTTTATCATAAGCGCTGTTGGTGTGTATACTCAAATAGCGTTGTAAAAAAGTGTTGTTGATTTTCGCTTTTCCAATAATGATGATGCTGTCTATTTTATAATAAACCCCTTTATTTACTTTTAAGGAAGCATGAATCAAATCATTTTCGATTGTAATACTGTCTAGAAAAACTGATGCAAAAGGATAGCCATTATTTTCATGATAAGTTAATAGCGCTTGTTCAATGTCTGCTATTTTAAAAAATGCCGTTCCCTTTTTTTTATCTTTTTGTTGCAATAGATCCACCACATTTTTTTCATTTTTATCTAAGCTGGAATAATTCAATTTTGCAAAATGATAATTGAGTCCGATATAGACTTTTATGGTTGTTTCCTGATTATTCGTGCTAACACTATCAACGGAGGAATTTGGGTAGCCTTTCGCGGCAAGTACTGCTGGTAATTTTTGAATGTAATTCCATAACTGTTCTTGATTATTAAATGCGGAGGGTAATTTCAATTGAGCAAATGGAAAGCTGTTGTCTTTATCGACAAGCTGAATAATCAATTTATAATCTTGCGTAGCGTTATTTTCCTGTGCAGCAATCGTACAAGAGATTAACCCTGCCATAAACAGCAATAAGATTTTCTTTATCCTTTCATTAAGGTTAAATTGCATGCAGAAATTTTCGTTGTTACAATAATGTAAAACTACAATCTTTGGCGGGTATTTATATTCATATTCCTTTTTGTAAAAAAGCGTGCACCTATTGCAATTTTCATTTTTCCACTCAAATGGGAATGAAAGAAGATATGGTGGGGAGTATAAAAAAAGAGATTTTAGTACAAAAAGATTTTATTTCCTTAAACGAACCTATTGAAACCATCTATTTTGGAGGAGGCACACCAAGTTTGCTGAGTGTAGAACAGCTGGCCTCAATAATGGATACACTGCATAAAAAATTCACTATTACAAACGATGCAGAAATAACGCTGGAAGCCAATCCCGACGATATCAGCACCGCCATTGTAAAAGAGTGGATGTCACTTGGCATTAACAGATTGAGTTTGGGGGTTCAATCCTTCCAGGAAGAAGAATTGGCCTGGATGAACAGAGCACATAGTGCAAAAGATTCTTTAAGAAGTATAGATGAGATTTTCGAAGCGGGCATTAGTGATTTTTCTGTTGATCTGATTTTCGGCAGTCCTTTTTTAACTGATGATGATTTGAAAAAAAACCTAGCCCTTCTCGTTCAAAAAAACATTGCTCATCTTTCTTGTTATGCATTGACTATTGAACCGAAGACTGCCTTGCATCATTTTATAACATCTAAAAAAATGACTGGAGTTGATGCAGAAAAACAAGCCGACCAATTTTTGATTATCATGGATAGTTTAGCGGAGTCTGGTTATGAACATTATGAAATCAGCAGTTTTGCTAAGCCGGGAAAGAGAAGCAAACACAATAGCAGTTACTGGCAAGGGAAATCTTATTATGGATTTGGGCCTTCGGCACACTCCTACAACGGAGAAAATAAAAGAAGATGGAATGTGGCCAATAACGCAAACTATATCAAATCACTTTCCAAAAATATAGTCGATTTTGAAGAAGAGGTACTTACCGAAACGGAGCAGATCAATGAATATATCATGACGGGATTGAGAACGAAAGATGGAATTGATTGGAGAAATTTTAATCTAAAATTTGGAGAAAAAAATACGCAGGCTTTTTTGAACGAATGCGAGAAATATTTTCTTAATGGAAAAATCATAAAAGCAGGAAACAACCTATTACTTTCCAAAGAAGGGAAATTATTTGCAGATGGAATTGCTGCAGATTTATTTTTTACTAAACTGTAACTCCATTTTAAATTAAGTTTTCCTCAATAGCTTTAAATCCTTCTTCCGGAGAAATGCTTTTCCATAAAATTTCATACACTGCTTGTGCAATGGGCATTTCAGCAAGAAACTTCTGGTTAATATCAAAAATGCATTTGCTCGCATTATACCCTTCTGCAACCATATTCATTTCTAATTGTGCAGCTTTAACGGAATATCCTTTTCCAATCATGGTGCCAAAAGTTCTGTTTCGGCTAAATAAGGAATAGCAGGTTACCAGCAAATCGCCCAGATAAACTGATGCTGCATAATTATGGTGTGTTGTTTCTTTATTTTTTGAAATTCCATGTTCCAGATAACCAACTTCAGCGTTGATAATTCCTGCCTTTCTTAGAAAGCCCGCCATTTCATCTGCACTGTTCGCGATTAACACACTTAAAAAATTATCTCCATAATCCAGCCCATGAGCAATGCCTGCGCCTAAGGCATAAATATTCTTAAGCACGGCTGCATATTGCACACCGATGACATCTTTATTGACAACTGTTTTGATATAAGTCGTTTCAAAAAAAGTGGAGAGGGTCTTTGTCATTGATTCATCATTTCCTGCGAAAGTCAGATAAGATAATTTTTCTGAGGCAACTTCTTCAGCATGACAAGGGCCTGAAACAACAAAATAATTTTCAAGAGAAAAATCAAATTGTTGATAGAGAAATTCATGAAGTAATAAATTCTTTTCGGGTAAAATTCCTTTTATGGCAGAAAGGATTTTTTTCCCATTAAAAATATCTTTGGGTAAGGAACTAAGGATGTCAAAAATATAAGCAGAAGGAACAGCAATTACTAAGACATCTGATGCCTTAATGACCTCTTGCACATTTGATGAAAACGTTAAACGGCTAAGATTAAATCTTGCAGCAGAAAGATAATTGGGATTATGTGCTTTTTCTTTGAATTGAGCGATAGCAGTTTCACTTCGGTTCCACCAATGAATAGATTGTCCATTATCGGTCAGCATTTTTGCCAGTGCGGTACCCCAGCTTCCACTTCCTATTATTCCAAATTGCATAAAAGAATATTTAACAAGATTAAGCGATTTATCAATTACAGCCCTAGTTTCTCCACAGCCAATTGAGCAGCGAGATGGCCAGCATCTTTTTTATTATATCCTTTGGCTTGAGCAATAATTTGACCATCGACTGTAGAAGCAATAGTGAACAATCTGCGTCCATTTTCAACTTGCTCATCAAGTGTTACAAATTCTACATTCTTACCATTTTTATTTGCCCAGCCGTAAAGTTTATTTTTGATGTTGATTTCAATACCTTCCAAATCATCAATAAAAAGATAAGGAAGGATAATATATTTTTCCACCCAATGTTGTGTCTTATGATACCCTTTGTCTAAATAAACTGCGCCAATCAAAGCTTCAAGAGAATTTCCAAATATTTGAGAAATCCGGAGTGCATTATCAAGTTTATTATAAATCGTTACTTTTTTGAGTCCCATTTTTAATGCGATCTCATTCATCTTTTGTCTGTTTACCATTTTGCTCCTCATTTCAGTAAGAAAGCCCTCTCCTTTGTATGGATATTTTCTAAATAAATAATGTGCTACAATGGAACTTAAAACGGCATCACCAAGAAATTCCAATCGTTCGTTATTTTCATCTGCACCTTCTCGAACGGAACGATGGCTCAGTGCTGTTTTATACAAAGCAATATCTGTTGGAGAGAAGCCAAGTA
>CALQJK010000025.1:0-12590 GCA_943330875.1 Chitinophaga pinensis | reverse complement strand
TAGGACAACAAGCAGAACATCAATTGCAGTTTGTAACAACACCTTGCCTTATGTGTGGAATTGTGCCAACTATTCTTTAACTGGAACATACTCAAAACGTTTCCCAGCTGCAAATGCAGTAGGTTGTGATTCTGTCGCTTACTTGGTATTAACGGTTAAGGATACCACTACAAGTTCAACGCCTGTTGCGGTTTGTAAAAACACCTTACCTTATGTGTGGAATGGTGCTAACTACTCTTTAACAGGGACATACTCAAAACGCTTCCCAGCTGCAAATGCAGTAGGATGTGATTCCGTCGCTTACTTGGTATTAAAGGTTAAGGATAGGACAACAAGCAGAACATCAATTGCAGTTTGTAACAACACCTTGCCTTATGTGTGGAATTGTGCCAACTATTCTTTAACTGGAACATACTCAAAACGCTTCCCAGCTGCAAATGCAGTAGGATGTGATTCCGTCGCTTACTTGGTATTGACGGTTAAGGATACTACAACAAGTAGAAAAATTGATACAGTTTGTACTGTACCATATGTATGGAATGGTGCCAACTATTCTTTAACAGGAACATACTCAAAACGCTTCCCAGGAGCAAATGCAGTAGGTTGTGATTCTGTGGCATACTTAGTATTGACAATTAATTGCCCATGTAAGGGTTTCAAAACATTCACACAAGGTGGATGGGGCGCTGTACCACATGGTGGAAACCCAGGTGCGTATCTAAACTATCCAGGTCGCTTCTCTTCAGTATTTCCAACAGGATTATTGATAGGATGTGCGGGTGGAAACACATTGAAATTAACATCAGCACAAGCGGTTACGAATTTCTTGCCATCGGGTAGTACTCCTCGTGCACTTCCAACGGGAAATTTAGTGAATCCAACCAGAGCAAATTATTTCAACGTATTTGCTGGTCAATTAGTTGCTTTAACATTAAATGTAAAAATGGATGCTGCTATATTAAATTTTGCACCAGCTAATCTCAATTTGAAAGACTTGTATATCACACAAGGAGTTTTTATAGGATTAACTGTTAACCAACTTTTAGTTGAAGCCAATAAAAAAATTGGCGGGTGTAGTAGAACTTCATATTCATTATCTCAATTTAATGAAGCCGCAGACAAAATAAACAATTCATTTGATGGCGGAAAAGTTATAAATGATTATTTATCTTGTCAACCTCCATCCAAATTAACATGCAGAATTGCAAATATTCAACCAGTGGACCAACTTGATTTTAAAATCATGTTGTCGCCAAATCCAGCCAGATACGAATCCACATTAACTATGGACGGAACTATTGGTCAGGTTGTAACTATTTCAATCTATGATTTGTCAGGCAAGTTACTTAACACTGAAAAAATTACATTGTATTCAAATGGTCAAAATAATCACCTTTTGAAATTAAGTAAATACAGTAATCAAATGATTGTAGTTAAAGTAAATACTGGCAGCAAAACATCAACGACTATGTTGCTTGTTCATCATTAATTTCTTTTCATAATAAATAAAATGAGGCCACTTTATGTGGCCTCTTTTTATTTTAAATTATTAATGTCAACTTTAGTAATTCATCACATACAAATAGTAACTCGATACTAAAGAAAAATAATCATAATCAATCCAACTGTATCCAGCATCGCCCCAATTCGTTCCAACAGAATTCATGACTTTATAAGCATGCTTGGAATCATCATACCCACAGATAATCATTGCATGAGGCAAGGCTCCTGATCCGGAATATGATTTCCAGATAAACCCTGATGTAGCATTGATAAAACTATTATCCATCGTAACATTTATCATAACAGCATGATGATTGTATATCATATTTTTAACAGCAGTTTGATCTGAATTAATTATTTTAGAATAAGAAGAAATTTTATAATTAGCCGCATTGGCATCTTGAGTTGTTGTTGGCAATAAAGAACAGCCATTTACATCCGAATAAGGCATAGATTCCCAAGTAGCTACTCCCTTTGTTTGCATCAAATTCAATACCAACGTAAATGCTGTACCTGAATTACAATCTGATGACATTTTAGTTTGGTTATACGCATATTCAGGGCTAAAAATATTGGATGCGTAACTATAACTTGTCGCATTGGTTCTGTAAAATTGTTCAATAGATCTGGCACCATATGCGCAAGAAAAAGCAACACAAGAACCTTCATTCCCTTGATTAGCAATTGAAGGTGTAATTAAGAAAGATGAAGAAGGTAAAGTAGTAGTAGGAGGTGGAGTTACTACTACAGTTGTGTTTTTGGAAACAGTAATGGAGTAGGACGAAGAATTGTTTTTTGTATCTTTTGCTGTAGCAGTAATAACATGTGTTCCGTCAGCTGAAGTTGAGCTATTCCAAATAAAATTAAATGGAGATACCGTTAGCGAACCGATGATCGCTCCATCAACTGTTAAACTTACTGATGAAACTCCGACATTATCAGATGCGGAAACAGAAATTGATACAGATCCAGAAATTGCAGCACCATTTGAAGGACTGGTAATTGATACTGTTGGAGGAGTAACGTCTGTAGTTGAAGTTGTTTTAACTCCTCTGGATGTAAAAGGGCTAGGAGCTACTGCTGATTTGAATGCTGAAGAAATGACAAGTGGTACTTTACTAATATCATTCCAATTGTCGTCAGCAACTTCGGAAGGATATATCAGTTTACTTTCAATCGTATTGGTTGAAGTCGTATCAATCTGTTCTTTTTTACAAGAAAAAAGCAAGAATGATAAAATTGTGGTTACAGCTAACGCTGAAGAAAGGTAATTGGTTTTCATAATAGGTGATTAGGATAAAAAATAGTTTTTGGATACCGGAGCAAATTAATTAAGTATAAGTTAATGAAGTGTTTAAAAAGAAAACAATAAGTAGAAACATAAAAACATTAGTACAAACACTTAAAAATATAGACACTGTAGCGTAATGACAAAGTAGTAATAGAACAGCGTAAACATAAAACATTTACATGCACATCAAAGTCTTATATACAAGCTAAAAAACTAATAAACAGATAGCGCATAAAAGTGATAAATATAAATATGAGAATTAAAAAATATCACCCCAGGATAAAAATATTTTTATTAAAATATTGTATTGTAAAATATCTATTGCCCTTCCATAATTACGATTCCAATTCCCTCTATTTATGTTTCTAATCAATATCAACACTGCCACAAAAAATTAAATTCGCTGCATGTATAATTAATAAAAATTGATAAAATAAATCAAATTAATTTTAAAGAAATGCAAAGTACTCTAGATACCAAAACCCCCATTACCGAAACAGGAATATCAATTACAAAGCTCCCAAAATCTCTGACAGGCATTCAAGGATTAGATGATATCACTTATGGAGGAATTCCTTTAAACAGGCCAACACTTTTAGTAGGTGCCATTGGCACCGGTAAAACCATTTTTTCTATGGAGTATATCATTAATGGTATCACCATGTATAATGAGCCGGGTGTATTTATGACATTCGAAGAGCAAACAGATGAATTGCAAATAAATGTCACCTCAATGGGTTATGACTTGAATAAACTAATCACCGAAAATAAAATATATCTCGAACATTTACATATTGATCACAGTGAAATTTTATCAACCGGAAAGTACAATATTGAAGGGCTATTTATAAGAATAGAAATGGCCATTGAGAAAGTAAAAGCAAAACGAATCGTACTGGATGCATTAGACACACTTTTTATTGGACTGGATAGCCAAATACTAAGATCAGAAATAAAACGACTTTTTTTGTGGTTGAAAGAAAAAAAAGTGACTGCTATAATTACCTCTGAAGTTGGAGACATTTTTCTTACGCGTCTTGGATTTGAAGAAGTCGTAGCAGATTGTGTTATAGAATTAAATAACAGACTGGATAATCAAATCTCCACCAGAAGATTAAGGATTATAAAATACAGAGGATCTTACCATAGTACCAATGAATACCCATTCATGATTGATCAAAAAGGGATTACCATTTTTCCAATTATAAGCGAAGCGCCTCAAATAATAGTAAGTAATGAAAGAATTAGCAGTGGTGTAAAACAAATAGATGAAATGCTTGATGGAAGCGGCTATTATGTGGGAAGCAGCATTCTGGTATCAGGATCTGCAGGCACAGGGAAAACAAGTATTGCTTCCTCATTTGTAAAAAATGTTTGTGAAAATAAAGGAACAGCTATTTTTTGTGCATTTGAAGAAGCGCCCAACCAAATCATAAGGAATATGGGTAGTATTGGAATTTTTCTAGAGCCATTTGTAAAATCAGGAAAGCTTTATTTTTACTATTCAAGGCCAACATTACATACGCTTGAATTGCATTTTATTGCCATTAAAAAACTGATTAAAGAAGTTAATCCAACTGTTGTCATTCTCGATCCTATTACAAATTTAATGGTTGAAAGTATTAATAGCGATATAAGAACCATGCTCACTAGATTTGTGGATTATTTAAAAATGGAACAAATCACAGTATTATTAACGGCAACGCTAACCATTACTTCATTAGAATTAATTCAAAGCAATGAAGGTATTTCATCTATGGTAGATACTTGTATAATGATTCAGGAAAAATTCATAATTGATTCGAGAAGAAGAACTTTGTATATAATGAAATCGAGAGGCATTTGCAACTCCAAAAAAGAAGTAGAATTTATTATCTCATCAAATGGATTAAGTACAAATCCACTTGATTTAGAACTTTTTACAAACGAAAAATATTCACCCCAACAAAAAAACAACAAATTACCAGAAATAAATCATAATGGAAATTTCGAAAAATAAAGTATTGTTTAAAAAATTAAACTGAAGTAATATTTAAATAAGAACAACAGCAAATGAAAGAAGATAAAAATGTTTTATTATTATTTGTAGCTGGAAAATCATCAGCATCAATGAGGGCTATACTAAACATTAAAGCTTTTTGTGAGAAATATTTAAAAGACAACTACAAATTAGACATCATCGATATTTATGAACAACCCTCATTAGCTAAAGCTGAAAATATAATAGCCGTACCTATTCTAATAAAAAAAATTCCATTGCCTGTAGAAAAAATGCTGGGTGATTTATCAGACACCCAAATGATGCTAAATGGATTTTACTTTTCAAAATGAAGATTAAAATATTATGAAAAATAATTACAATATTGAACTTGACCTAATTCTTAAAGAACTTATTGAAGCATATAAAAATCATTTTAAAGGAATAAAATTTTATTCTGAAGAATCACATCGATCGACAAAAGAAGAAATATCAGAAAAACTCAGAATGGCATTTAATTTAAAAGATTGGGAAATTAATTTACTTTACCACAATTTATTGATTGATAAATATATTAACAGCACAGACCCCTTAACCATTTCACTTGATGGAGCTATTTTTGAACATAATGGTGGCTATACTCAAAAAAGCATCCAACTTAATTCAGAAAACTTACGTATACAAAAACTAGAAAAATATTCCAGACAAAATTCATTTGGCACTTTATTGTTTACCGCATTACTTGCCTTTGGCACTTTAATCTCTGCCTGGTATTTTGCCATTGAAATATGGAGGTATTATCATGGTTTTTTAGTTCGCTGATTGTACAATTCGATATTAATAACTAA
Source organism: Chitinophaga pinensis (assembly GCA_943330875.1). Classification (GTDB taxonomy): domain Bacteria; phylum Bacteroidota; class Bacteroidia; order Chitinophagales; family Chitinophagaceae; genus Ferruginibacter; species Ferruginibacter pinensis_G. The sequence continues at coordinate 6,970 of CALQJK010000025.1, read as the reverse complement.
GAAATTGACGTAAATAATTTTCCAGTAGAATTCTCTTCCCCATATTTCCAATATTTAATTACCATCATTTATAAGTAGATTTGTTCTGTAATTTCATATCAAACATTTGTGAGAAATTATCACTTTTTCAAGATTAAAAATATAGTTTATCATACTTTGCTTAATTTTCAAATACTAATTTGATATGATTAATAATACTGAATTCCACTCTTTATGATTAATGTTTCAATAGATGTAATTGTTATTGGAGCAGGTCATGCAGGGCTTTGCATAAGCTATTATTTAACTAAAAACGGTATCAAGCACATTGTATTAGAACAAGAAAGAATAGGTGAAACCTGGCATTCTCAGCGTTGGGATTCTTTTAAATTAAACTCTGCAAACAAATTAAATTTACTTCCAGAACAACCAGCATACTTTAAAGATCCAGAGGCCTTCGCCTTTGCAAATGAATTTGCCATTTCACTTGAACACTATTCAAAACAATGGAAACTTCCTGTTAAAGAATTCTGTAAGGTTGTCGAAGTGAAAAGAGATGAAATTCAACATATATTTCTTGTTACCGTTTTGGAAGATAATATGGAGAGGGTATATCTTAGCAAACAACTTGTAATAGCTTCAGGTGGACAGAATACAATTCATATTCCTGATTTCGCTAACCTCATTTCGAAAAACATTTTACAATTACATACAAGTCAATATAAAAACACGAATCAACTTCCAAATGGCAATGTACTTGTAGTAGGGAGTGCACAATCAGGAATTCAAATTGCTGAAGATTTAGTGAGAGCAGCAAAAAAAGTTTTCCTTTCCACAGGAAAAGTTGGCCGAATTCCCAGAAGATACAGAGGCCGAGATATTTATGACTGGCTTTTTGAAATAGGATTTTATGATACCTATACTGATGATATAGCTGATCTTAGTTTATTTAAAATAAAAAATCCTCAGGTTTCTGGTTGGGGCGAAAGGGGAAAAACATGCAGTTTACAATCCTTATCTAAAGACGGAGTGGTGATACTCGGAACTGTAGAAAATGCTGATGAAGACTATATTAATTTACAATCCAATGCTGCATCGCATGTCAGATACGCCGATGAATTTTCTTTGAAGGTTAAAATACTAATTGACGATTACATTAAAAAAAATAAAGTAACAGCATCTTTACCTGAAATTGATCCGGATGATGTTCCAGATGAGCATGTCACTTGTGCTTCAAACATTACCATACTCGATCTCAAGGAAAATAATATTACGTCAATCATTTGGTCAACAGGATTTAGCGCTGACTTTAGCTACCTTAAACTTGATGTTCTCAATGAAATAAAAATGCCTAAACACCATAATGGAATTTCAGAAATCAAAGGACTATATTTTATTGGTCTTCCTTGGTTACGGAAAAGGAAATCAGCTGTAATCCCTGGGATAAGCGATGATGCGGAATTTATTGTAAAAAATATTATAGAAAATATATTTCCGTAAATTATTAATATGTCTACTTTAAGACCAATCATTCCTGAGGTGCTTTGAGCTGCTGTAAAGGAAAATCATATTTATATGGTGAACATAGAAATGATAAAAAAATCATAAAAAGAACAATTCACTTCAAATAAACTTAGTTTTAATATAGTACCTTAGTTGTTTTAAAATGAAGAAATTACCTTAACAAATTCCAATTAAAGCTATTTATTTAAAAAAGGAAAATTGTGCGATAGTTTACTTTATAAAATCATTTCAGAATAGTACATAAGTATGAAAAACCATTAGATGCTTAATAAATTTATCAAAGAAAATCAGTCTGAAAATAACATCCTGAACAAAAATGTTATTACTAATTATTCGAAAATTAAACCATCTTTATTTTTTTTACCCGTTTTACTTTTAATTATAATTGCATTATTTCTTTACAATCAAGACGCTATTAATGTTGACCATTATATTCAAATACAAAAGAATTATTTTTTTTGGATTAATTCCAAACTATCTCAATTCCCAAAAACAATTTACACGCTCACACAGTTTGGAGATGAATTAATTTTTTTATCATTTTTAAGCATTTTTATTTTGTATGCTCCAAAAATATGGGAGTCATTAATTTCAGCTTGGTTTATTTCCGCAATAATTTCTATCGTTCTTAAAAGAATATTTGCAGTACCAAGACCTGCTGCAGTTTTTGATAATCATAGTTTTGTTATCATTGGAAAAACATTGTCTGGGAACACTAGTTTTCCCTCAGGACATTCAATTACTGTTTTTACAATACTTAGCATTCTTTTGTTTGCATTTATGCCCAATAAGATGAAATATAAAATTTCATGGATTATGTTCATCATTATTTCAGGAATGATACTTGTGTTTACGAGAGTAGGCGTGGGAGCTCATTATCCACTTGATGTTATTGTTGGAAGTATTATTGGATACCTATCTGGTCTTACAGGTATTCTCATCAACAATAAGTATGAATTTTCAAGCTGGATTAATAATAAAAAATATTATCCCTTCTTTATTTTATTGTTTTTGATTTGTTGTATTTTTTTAATCGATAAAATACTAAATGAGAATTTGATAATATATTATCTATCGCTAGCCAGTTTAGTTTTTTCACTGAATAAAATTATTGTAGTTTATGTTAAAAAATGATTTGAAAATAACTCATTTTGTTTTATTGATGAGTTTAATAAATTTTTTATTATTCCATATTCCTTTTTACAACTTTGTTATCAATGATGTTGATTATAAAAGCTTTAACGGCATTACTATTATTATCAGTTTAATAATGCTGATGTTTGTTGCGAATTTTTTCGTTTTTTTTCTATTCTTTTTTCTTTCACGCCTTGTCGGTAAATTTTTATTGGTCATCTTCTTTATTATCAACGCGATTGCTGTTTACTTTATTAATACGTATAGTATTATTGTAGACGAAAGTATGATTGGCAATGTAATCAACACTGATTATGGAGAGTCTAGTAGTTTTTTTTCATTAAAAATAATTTTATACATTATACTTTTAGGCATTATCCCTAGTATTTACATCATTAGAGTTAAAATAACAAATGTTTCTTTGAAGAAATTTTTAATCACTTCTTCACTTACCTTATTATTTATTACAACTATAGTATTTATTAATTCCAGTAATTGGCTATGGATTGATAAAAATTCGAAAAAATTAGGAGGACTTGCAATGCCTTGGTGTTATTCGGTAAATACATGTCTTTTTTATTTTCATGAATACAAAAAAAATGAAAAAGAAATTTTATTACCAAATGCTACCATAAAAGATAGCACAAAATCTGTTATAGTTCTTGTCATAGGCGAATCTGCAAGAAGAGAAAATTTTTCTTTATATGGATATCCCAAAAACACTAATCCACTGCTATCTAAAACAACTCATTTATTTCATTTTGATGCGACATCTTCTGCTACATATACATCAGCAGGTGTAAAATCTATTTTAGAGCATAAGAATACAGATGAATTATATGAAATTTTACCTAATTATTTAGATAGAAATAATGTAGAGGTTATTTGGAAAACAACAAACTGGGGAGAGCCGCCAATTCATATCAAAAACTATCAAAATAAGGATGCTTTAATGCAAAATTGTAAAGGCGAAGGATGTAATTATGATGAGATCCTTTTAAATGAATTGAAAGACCAAATATTGTCCAGTAAAAAAAATAAAATTTTGATAGTGTTACACACAAGTACCAGTCATGGGCCTACTTATAGTATGAAATATCCACCTCAATTTGAAATTTTCAAACCTGTATGTAATAGTGTTGAATTAGGGAAATGTTCTCATAACGAGTTAATCAATGCTTATGATAATACGATTGTATATACCGACTATATTTTAAGTAAGGTAATTGATAATTTAAAACAATTAACAGCGTATAATAGTGCGATGATTTTTGTTTCTGATCATGGAGAATCTTTAGGAGAAAAAAATCTATACATGCATGGTTTACCTTTAAGTATTGCACCTAAAGAACAATATGAGATTCCTTTTATAGTTTGGCTATCTGATAGTTCAAAACAAGTCAAGGACAATAAATTATTGTCTCAGAGCCATGTATTTCATAGTGTGTTACATTTCTTAAATATACAAAGTCCTATTTATGATGAAGAATTGAACATTTTTAAATAATTCATTGTACATAAACTAATATGTATCAGATTACTCTTTACCGTAAACCAAAATTGCTGTAATCATTAGCATTAAATAAAAATCAACTCAGGGCGATGAAAATCAATATTGTATTCATAATAAGTTTTGTCCTTTATTCTTCAATTTGCACTGCACAAGAACAGATACTATATAAGCAAATTGATACCACTACATTATTCTTGGAACTATATTCTCCTAAACTTATTGATTCGTCTAAAAGTTATCCCGCTATGGTTTTCTTTTTTGGAGGGGGATGGAGTAGTGGTGATAAATCTCAATTCATAAATCATGCAATGTATTTTTCACAAAGAGGCATTATTTGTTTTCTGGTTGATTACCGAACAAAAAACAAAAACCATACAACTCCTTTTGAATCTCTTCAAGATGCAAAAACAGCTATTAGATTTATCAGAAACAATGCAACTTTGTTTAGAATAGACACATCAAAAATTATTGCTTCTGGTGGTTCATCTGGTGGTCAACTTGCTGCAGCCACAGCGTTAATAGATGCTTATTCTGAAAAAACCGATGATTTGTCCATAAGTTGTATTCCAAATGCATTAGTACTTTATAACCCAGTAATTGATAACGGCCCAGGCGGTTATGGCTATGAAAAAATTGGCGATGCCTATAAAAGCTTTTCTCCGTTACATAACATTAAAAAAGGAGCTCCACCAACTATTATTTTCCTGGGGAGTAATGATAAACATATCCCAGTAGAAACAGCTGAGTATTATAAAAAAGTAATGGAAAAAGCAGATAGTAAATGTGAATTGAGATTGTATGAAGGGCAAGGACATGGGTTTTTTAATCACAAGAATTTAGAATACTTCAAGAAAACGATTATTGAAACAGATAAGTTTTTAGTTTCACTTGGGTACTTAAAAGATGATCCTATTATTACAATTGAATAATGTTATTTTGGAACAGAACTTATTCTAATATATACTAAACGATATTCACGATTTTTCACGAGCCGTTATTGGTCTTATGACTAATAATTACAGCTAATTAATAACTATAAAAAAAAAATAGAATTAATACATTTTCCCATGAAATTAAAATACAGTCAAAGGTTTTAGTTGAAACAAAAAATGACAATCCGTTTTTGGATTGTCATTTAGGAAGTAATGTCGGGATGACAAGATTCGAACTTGCGACCCCACGCCCCCCAGACGTGTGCGCTACCGGGCTGCGCTACATCCCGAAATAAATGTGATGGCAAATTTAGGGTCAAAAAAATTACATTCAAAATCGAATCCATTCTGATGTAGTATTGATAATAGGTTGGCTAAAAAAATGTTATAAACTAAAGAAAATTACAATAAGGCGACAGATTGCAAAAAACTACCTTATTTTTGAGCACTAAAATTTTATAAAATGATAGGTTGGATTATTTTTATTATTTGCACCATAGGATGGCATATCGGTTTATCTGCAATGTTTAACAAAGCGGGTATTGATAAATGGAAGGCTTTTATCCCTTTTTATAATACATGGTGTATGGTAAAATTAATGGGACTGAAAAAGTATTGGTTTATTTTACAATTCATTCCAATAGGAGGTCAATTCATTACTATTTGGATAACTATAAAATTCGTTGAGCACTTTGGCAGATTTGGTTTTTTACAGCATGGCGCAACTGTTTTGTTCCCATTTATTTATTTCCCTTATTTAGGATACTCAAAAAATGAAAAATATGCAGGGAAAATCGTAGTAGATAATTATAAGAAATCTGCTGCAAGAGAGTGGGTTGATGCCGCTTTTTTTGCTATTGTAGCTGCTACGATTATACGCAGTTTTATTTTTGAAGCTTATACTATTCCTACACCTTCGATGGAAAAAACTTTACTGGTTAGTGACTTCCTTTTTGTAAGCAAATTTAGCTACGGGCCAAGATTGCCCAATACTCCAATAGCAATGCCTTTTGTTCATCACACTATGCCAATTACAAATTCCAAATCGTATTCAGAAATAATTTCATTACCCTATACCAGATGGTTAGCTAGCCCTGTAAAAAGAAATGATGTAGTGGTTTTTAACTTCCCCGTAAACGATACTTTAATAAATGACGAACAAAACTTCGGAAGCAGGGTGACCTACTATCAAGCTATCAGAGAGTATGCAAAAAACTATAATGGAGATTTCAATCAGGCAAGAGAAAAAGTTTGGCAGGATTATGGAGATTTAATTATTACCAGACCAGTTGATAAAAGAGAGAATTTCATCAAAAGATGCGTTGCCATTGGAGGGGATACTTTAAAAATAGTAAATGGAAAAGTATTCATCAATAGTAAACCTCAAGACTTTTTCCCTGAATCGGAAAGATATTATAAACTAGAAACGCCTTCGAATGTCATGCTGGATCAGGACCAACTAAAAGAGATGGGAATAAAAATCCATGCTGGGGAGGATATTGGCGATATTAGAGATATGGGACTACCTAATACTATCTTAGTAAATATAACGAATGCAGAAAAAAAGAATTTAAAACTTCCTCAGGGGTATAAACTTTCCGATTTTATCATGGAGCCAGATAACCAGTTATTTCCTTATTATGTTTTAGATTCTACTATTAAATGGTCTGCTGATAATTACGGCCCAATTATCATTCCGAAAAAAGGAGAGACCATTACCTTAAATGCGGATAATCTTGTTCGTTACCAACGCGTCATTCAAGTATACGAAGGGAATAAATTCGAAAATATCAATGGTCAATATTTCATTAATGGAAAGCAATCTACTACTTATACATTCAAGATGAATTATTATTGGATGATGGGTGATAATCGCCACAATTCGTTG
>CALQJK010000024.1:0-12966 GCA_943330875.1 Chitinophaga pinensis | reverse complement strand
CAGGTTGAGTATAATTGATCTGAGTATTGCAGCAAATCAACCAATGATAGATCCTGCGACAGGAAATGTAATCATTTTCAATGGAGAGATTTACAATTATATTGAATTAAGAGAACAGCTAAGAAATGAATATACATTCATTACAGGGTCAGATACTGAGGTTATTTTGGCTGCTTATAGCTGTTTCGGATTAGGGATGTTTTCAAGATTGAGGGGCATGTTTGCATTTGCAATTTATGATCCTTACCTGAACAAAGTTTTATTGGCGAGAGATAGAATGGGAATAAAGCCGCTGATTTATAAAAAAACCAATGGGGCGTTTATTTTTGCTTCAGAGATTAAGTCCTTAATTAATCATGATGGTATTGAAGATAAATTAAATGAAAATAAAGTGTACGAATTCCTTGCTGATGCAAGAATGGATTCGGATGAAAACACTTTATTTGAAGGTGTTTTGCATCTTCAACCCGCAAATTATATGTGGGTAAGTGGAGATGGGCAAATTGAGGAACCTCAGTCGTATTGGGATTTCCCGACTTTAGGAAAAAGGAAATTCGATCAGGATGCAAGAGAAGAACTTATGAGTGTAATGGATGAGAACATACGCTTGCACTTAAGGTCAGATGTGCCTGTTGGAGCATTCCTCTCTGGTGGGTTGGATTCATCTTCAGTTACTTGTTTTGCGCTAAAAAATATGGGCCAAGATAAGTTAAATGTATTCTCTGCTATTTTACCTTATTATAATCCTGAGAATTCTTTAATTAGTGAAATCGTAAATCATGATAACAGAATCATAAGTAATGATTTGCTTTTATCTGGCGATAATTTTTTTGAGGATATTCCACAAGTGATTTATCAGAATGGAAGTCCAATTTTGGATGGATCAATGTATACCCATTACAATTTATGCAAGTTGGCCAAAGAAAGAAACATAAAAGTTCTTTTGTCTGGCTCTGGTGGGGATGAATTATTCGGGGGATACGAATCTATGGTGCATGCACAACATGCAAGATTGTTGCATCAAGGCAGGTTCATGAAATATTCGAAAGATCTTATTAAATTCAGAAAGGCAAGAGAGACAAATACTTACTCCAATCTTTTTCTGAGAAGTGCTTACGAATGTTTGCCAATATCAATCAGGCGATTTGCAAAAAATGTTCAATTACATTTAAAGTATCAACATATAGAAATCAGCCCAAATGTCCCACATTTTTATTTTAATCATGCTGATCCATACATGGCGAATCTGTTAAATAATTATCGTAGCTGGACTGCACCGCCTTTTCTTCATTATGAAGATAGAAATTCAATGAAATTTGGAATAGAAGTCAGGGTGCCATTTTTCGATCATAAATTGATAGAATTTATATTGCAATTTAATACTGATGATGTAATTAGTGGTAGCAGTAAGAGTATTATGAGGAGCTCTTTCAGAGGGTTAGTGCCCGACAAGGTGTTGGATCAGAAAGGTAAGTATGGCTTCCCATCTCCGCTTGATCATATCCTTAAAAACAATAAAGAAGGCAAAGAAATTTTCTTTGATCTATGCACAAAAACCCCCCTTCTTAATCCATTGAAAACTCGAAAATTAGGGTTGAATTTTTACGAAAAAAATGGAGACCTTAGCGATTTTTGGAGAACGCTAAGTTATATGATTTGGTATCAGATTTATTTTAAAAATCAGAATTTATAATTATTATTTAATGCCAGTTCCAACAACAATAAAGATATTATATTTAGGGAGTTTACATCAGGATGGCAACTCATCAAAAAGATTTGAAACACTAAAGTCATTTGGCTATGATGTACAAGGAATCAATGTCGATGATTATATTTTTGGAACTATTTGGATGCGTTTTCATTTTCATCTTTATATAGGCCCAGGAATAAGGGCACTTAATAAAGAAGTTTTAAGAAAAACCAATGAATTTAAACCTGATTTAATTTGGGTTGATAATAAGCCATATTTAAAATCCTATACTTTAAATAGAATTAAAGAAGCAAGCCCTTCTGTTAAAATTGTCAATCTCCTTACCGATGATCCTTTCGGTAAATTTCATTATGCCTGGCGATTTATTTATCACACTTTTAAATTGTACGATATACATTTTGTACAAAGAGAAATAAATATTTCTGAATTGAAAAAATGGGGAGCTAAAAGAGTAGAGACTTGTTTTCGTTCTTTTGATCCCGACTTTCACAGGAAATTAGAATTAGATAATTCGCAAATTAATTTATACAAATCAAAAGTTGGTTTTATTGGTTCTTATGAATCTGATAGGGAAGAATATATTGTTTTTCTTGTTCAAAATGGTATAGATGTTGATATAACTGGAGATGGATGGGAAAATGGCAAACATTGGTCGTTGTTAAAAAAATATTATAAAGGCCCTTCAGTTTATGGCGATGAATATGTAAAGGTGATTAATGGAATGGAGGTTGCTCTTCATTTTCTTAGAAAAGCAAACCGAGATCAACAGGATAGCAGAACTTTTGAAATCCCAGCATGTGGAACTTTTATGCTTGCAGAAAGAAGCAATTTGCATATTGAATTTTTTAAAGAAGGTACGGAAGCCAATTTCTTTACTTCAAAAGAGGAGTTACTTAAAAAAGTAAACTATTATTTGCAAGAAGAGGAGTTAAGGAAAAGTATCGCAGCTGCGGGATATAAAAGATCTTTTGAATCCGGGTACGATCATAAGAGCAGACTGGAAAAAATAATTGAAAAAATATACCAGCCTTCCATTCCTTCACAAAAAATGAAAAGAGTGGTTGTCGCTATATATTATGATCCCGATTTTTATCCACCAACAATAAATGCAATTATAAACCTATCTACAACCTGCGAAGAATTGGTTGTGGTTACCAGGAATCATACAAAGATTGATTTTCCCTATCCTGGGAATGTTCGGTTGATTAAAATTGGGAAGCAGATTTCTGTATTGGAATCTGAAAAGAAGAATTTGATTGGAAAATTATATTCATTTCTTAGTTTCACATCAGTACTTTTCAAACAGATGAAAAGTAAGTCTACAGCGATTTTATTAATCTATGATGCCATTCCATTGTTCTCATTGCATTTGATGAGGAAATTTATTTCCAAGAATAAAATAATTTGGTATCACAATCATGATATGCCAAACACACATCAGGTGAGAAAATATTCTATTGGCTGGTTTGCCAGTAAATATGAATTCGAAGAAATGAAAAAAATTGATTATTTCTCATTGCCTTCTGATGACAGATTAGTATATTATCCAAACTGGAAAGATATGTCACGATATCTTTCTATTCCTAATTATCCATCATTAAAAGTGTATCGAAATAACGAAGTAAGTAAATTTATAAATGATGAAATTAGGATCATATTTCAAGGGACGATAGGAGAAGAACATGCATTGGAAGAGTTGATATCAATTTTGAAAGAAAAAGTAGGAGGTAAAAATTTAAGATTAATACTTAAAGGTGGAGTAAGGCCACATTACAAAAAATTACTTTCAGATCATGCCGAAAAATTTGGCGTAACTGATAGGATAGAATGGGTTGGATTAGGTGCATATTGCGAGTTGCCTCCACTTACATTAACTTGTCATATTGGGATTGCGATATACATGGGAACAGATAAAGTAAGATTGACTCTTGGCACTGCTTCAAATAAAATTTATGAATATGCTGCTTCAGGTCTTCCTGTTATTCTTTACGATAATAATCAATTCCGTAAGCATCTTGAATCTTACAATTGGGCTTATTTTACAGATGGTACTGCACCGTCACTAATAAAATGCTTAGAGGCGATTTTTAATGATTATAATAATCTATCTAATGAAGCCAGAAAAAGTTTTGAAGATAAATTGAATTTTGAAAAATCTTTTTCAAAAGTTATTTCAAGAGTTATTTCTAAATAGTATTCATGAAAAAAAGGCTTGCTATAATTACAACACATCCTATTCAATATAACGCTCCTCTGTTTGAATTATTAACAAGTAGAAATAATATTGAAATAAAGATTTTTTATACATGGGGCGATAGTGTTCTTAAGGAGAAATATGATCCCGGATTTGGAAAAAGTATTCAATGGGATATAGATTTACTGAAAGGATATAGTTATCTTTTTTTGGAAAATGTTGCAAAAGAAAAAGGATCCCATCACTATAATGGAATCGATAACCCTGACGTCATTAATCAAATTAAAATTTATAATCCGGAATCGATATTAATATATGGATGGCCCTTAAAAAGTCATTATAAAGTAATGCGATATTTCAAGGGAAAACTGCCAGTATATTTTCGGGGAGATTCAATTTTGAAAATTTCTGACGATTGGATTAGAAAATTTCTAAAAAGAATTTATATCAGCTGGGTATATCGTTCAATTGATAAAGCCTTTTACACAGGATCGATGAACAAGGATTATTTTATTAATTATGGTATATCCGAATCCAATCTTATTTATGCGCCTCATGCAGTAAACAATGATTTTTTTAGAAATGCTATAAATGATGAACCCGAAAGATCTATAAATTGGAGGCGTTCGTTAGGGATAGAAGATCAGCAAATTGTTTTTATGTATGCCGGTAAATTAGACAAGAATAAAAACACTGATTACTTACTTGATAATTTTGTATTAATGGATAGCCCGTCTGCACATATGGTAATAGCAGGAGATGGAGACGAAAAAAATAGTCTTGTAAATAAGTTTGGGAAGCATGAAAGAATTCATTTCCTTCCCTTTCAGAATCAATCAGCGATGCCTTTTCTGTATAATTTATCAGATGTTTTTGTTTTGCCTTCTAAAAATGAAACATGGGGACTATCAATAAATGAAGCGATGGCATGTGGTAAAGCAATACTTACTAACTCAACAATTGGCGCTGCAAAGGATTTGGTTATAAACAAAATAAATGGGCTTGTATTTGATGAGTCTATTCAATTTGATTTGTTATCCAAAATGAAATTGCTTGTTGATAAAGAAACGGTTTTAGAAATGGGAAAACAATCGTTAATAAAAATTAAGGATTGGAACTATGTTAAAATAGCCGAAGTAATAGAAGATACATTGAATAAAAATAGGTGATTCATTAATTTAATGGATCGTATTTAATTAGTTAAAAGTTAATTGAAGATGGTAGCAACTTTATTAAGAAAATTTAATGATTTTAAGGGTAAACAAAGGTTATCAAGACTGATCTTCAGATCAAGAATAACAAATACTATTGACCTGGTTATAAAAGGTAAATTTGATTGTATATACAAGGTTCCAAATTTAAAAGAGGTAATAGGATTAGAGTTGTTTATTAATGGTGTGTTTGAGGAAAATCATATAGAATTAATTATCTCCAAATTACCAAAGAATGGGGTGTTATTGGATTTGGGAGCTAATATTGGTTCTATTTCAATACCTATTTGTAAATTAAGACCCGATATAAGTGCACTATGTGTTGAGGCTTCTTCTGTGATGACAAAATATTTGAAATGGAACATTGAAGCAAATAAACTACAAAATTGCAAAGTTGAGCAAAAAGCTATATGGAGCAAATCAGATGAGAAATTTACATTTATGATTCCTGTAGAACAATATGGTAAAGGGATGATTTCTCTTGATAATTTATCTTCTAATTATGAGAATGTATTATCTGTTTCCATTGATGATCTTTACAAACAATACGGTTTTGAAAAGGTAGATTTCATCAAAGTAGATATTGAAGGGTTTGAATATTTTGCTTTCAGAGGCGGTGCTTCTCTATTGAAAAGTCCTCAGGCTCCAGATATACTTTTTGAATTCATTGCAGGCGCAGAAAATGCAGTAAAAGGGTTGGAATCCAGTGATGCACAATGCATATTATTATCTTATGGGTATCATCTTTATAAATTACATAAAGGTGCAATGATTAAGTTAAATAAGCCAATGGATTCCGATTATTCGATGATCTTTGCTACTAAGAAAAAATTATGAATAGCAGGCCCAAAGTCAACATACAACAGTTTATTTTATTCTGCATTGTTTTCAGGTTTGCTGCACTTAATATAAGCTGGTATTCTTATTTTGCTTTTATTATCTCTGCTTACCAGTTCTGCTTAATTTTCGTTTCACTTAATTATGTAATTCCTATAAGATATTTGGCTGGATTGTTGATGTGCATGCAAATGCTTATTGGTCCAACATTGGCATATAATGGACTTGATGAATTACAGGAAGGCTATTCTAAAATGCAAATCCCCGAATCCGAGTATTTTACCTATACTTTGCCTGCTGTTTTATCCTTTATAGTTGGACTAAACTTCATGGCTAAAGAACTCCCTGGAGAAAAACCAGATTCAAAAAAGCTTATGCTTTATGTAAAGCAAAACCCCAGCTTCCCCTATATATTAATTATTATAGGCTTCCTTTCCAGTATCACATCAACTTATTTTAGTAGTGATCTTGCTTTCGTTTTCACTATTTTAAGCGGATTTAAATTCGTAGGTCTTTTTTTGATAATCCTAGGCAATAAGAGTATTAAACCTTTGCCTTTATTATTGGTATATGGGTCAATTATTTCTTCATCCATTGCTCAGGGAATGTTTTTTGATTTGTTGACCTGGCTGATATTTCTTGGCTCTGTTTATGCATATAAAGAAAAGTTTAATGCAAGAGTGAAAATCACCTTTTTTATTACTTTCTTAATTCTCGCTATTGTAATTCAACAATTGAAAGGTGATTACCGCGAGGCGACATGGAGAAATGGGGAAGAGGCCAGTTTGGAGACCATGAAAAAGACACTTAAAAAAAAGGACGAGAAGAGTGGATTATTTAGTTATGAAAGTTTAGGGACAAGCAACTTAAGAATCAATCAAGGATACATAATTACAAATATCATGAAGACTGTACCCGATAAAGTGGCGTTTGAAAATGGTGCAGAATTAAATCTGATTATAGAATCATCCATTCTTCCCAGAATCCTTGCACCAGATAAGCTTAATTCTGGAGATAGAATGATATTCATGAAATATTCAGGAATCCCAGTAGCCGCAGGAACTTCTATGGGCTTAAGTTCCGTAGGAGATGCTTATATTAATTTTGGAGTTATGGGTGGTTGTGTTTTTATGTTTTTTTATGGGTTGTTATTCAATTTATTTCTAAAATTTTTTAATCGTTATAGCAATAAGTTTCCAATTCTTATGCTTTTCACTTGTGTGGTTTTTTATTATCCTATTCGTCCAGATTGTGAATTGCAGACCATCCTGGGACATCTTTTCAAGGCTACGGTTATTATTTTCTTTATTATTAATGTTTGGAAAGACAGATTTAGATTGCGTAATGATAACAAATTCCACCTGACAACTTAGCCATTAATCAATTTGAGAATCAAGTGTTATCAATTTCACCTATTTGTTTTAAAAATTAACTTCAATAATATTTTAAATCATTCTTGAAAACCCTCATCTCCATACCCTGGTTCTCTCCCGCCTTTAAAGCAGGTGGCCCTATTCAGTCTATTTTGAATATGGTAAATAATTGCGATGATAATATCAAATTCAAAATACTTACAGAAAATACTGATATCGACAAAAGTAAACTTGAAAATATTAATTCGGATACATGGTCTTCATTTAACGCCTCTACAGAAGTGTTTTATGTATCGCCAGAAGGGCGGGTAAAAAAACTGAAAAAGCAATTCAAAACAATAAAATCTGATGTTGTTTTTATCGTAGGCATTTATTCTTTTTATTTTACTTTATTGCCTTTGCTTTTTAGTCGTGCAACACGAATTATTATTTCAGTGAGGGGCATGCTTCATCCACCGGCACTGCAACAAAAGAAATTAAAGAAAAAAATTTACCTCGCATTATTAAAGCCCTTACTAAAGTTTAAAGATGTAGAGTTTCATGCTACTGATCAAACCGAAAGTGATTACATTCATTCGTATATTGGCAAGTCTGCAAAGGTTTGGGTGGCTCCCAATATACCTGCAATTAATACGCCGAATATATTGCCAAAAAAATCAGGAAAGCTTACCATGCTAACGGTTGCTTTAATTGGTCCGATGAAAAATTATCACGAAGTATTGAACTCGCTTCACTTGTGTAAATATGAAATTCAATATGATATTTGTGGTCCAATTTATGTGTCTGATTATTGGGATGAATGTATGAGGATAATTGAAAAATTACCTTCAAATATAAAAGTCAATTATCATGGCGCTGTTCCTCCTCACCTAATTGGTCAATATTTATTCAATTCGCACATCTTTGTATGTCCAAGTCAAAGTGAAAATTTCGGACATGCTATTTATGAAGCATTCAGTGCAGGAAAGCCTGTGATAACAAGCCACAATACACCATGGAATAACTTAGAAGATAATTTCGCTGGAATTAATTTATTTCCGGAAACACTTTCCATTAAAAAAGCGATTGATATTTTTTGTGAAATGAATGATGAAACATATGCCGTTTGGAGTAAAGGTGCTTCTGATTTTTCTAAAAAGGCAATTGATCTTGATAGCATTAAAAATAAAAATACAGAAATGTTTGCGGCTATTTAATTTAAATATAAACAATCTGAATGCACTTATTACGGGATACTGATTTTAAAAAATTTGTAATTAAGTTTCTGCTTTCTTTTACTATCATGTATTTTGGTTCATATGCCATCATTGGCATCTCTGCACCCGGAGGATACTACTCGGAATTTGTTGCAAACTATTTAGATTATGTTTCTGCAATTAAACTAACGTTGATGCATGGCAGTAAATTTCTGCTGTCTTTTTTTGGTATTGAAACAAAATTCGCAGGCTCTGACCATATTAAATTTATTAATGGCAGAGGCGTATTCATATCATATGATTGTGTAGGATTTGGGGTGTTTAGTTTTTGGATTGCTTTTGTGATTGCTAATAAGATTTCAATAAGAAACAAAATATTTTGGCTGTTTGGAGGTATTTTTCTCCTTTGGATAATAAATGTTACCCGTATAAGTTTATTTTTGGTTGCGATAAACAAAAAATGGAATATGCCTCTGGGAATTGATCATCATACATGGTTTAACATTGCATCTTATATTGCAATTTTCATTATGATTTATTTTTTCGACAGAAGCAGCAATCATAATTTATTTAATAATAAAAAAACAATCAGAGGGAAAGTAGAATAAATTCTTCTGATGAATTAAAAGCAAAATGATTATTATAGGAATTAATGCATATCATGCCGACGCATCAGCTGCGATTTTTGTTGATGGGAAAATGGTTGCAGCTATTGAAGAAGAACGTTTTACAAGGGTAAAACATTGGTCGGGATTCCCAGCAAACGCTATCGATTTCTGTCTGAAAGAAGCTGGTGTTTCTTTTGAAAATGTGGATTATTTTGCAATCGGAAGAGATCCTAAAGCCAAGTTGTTTAAAAAGCTTTGTTATCTGGCTGCACATCCATTTGGAAGCATACCGGCATTGCTCGAACGATTTTCGAATAGTAAGAAAGTGGCAGGAATTGAAAAGGTATTATCAATTCAGTCGGGGCTTGATGAAAAATATTTCAAAGAAAAAATAAAAAATATTGAACACCATCGCAGTCATATTTCTTCTGCTTTTTTTGCTTCACCATTTGAAGAGGCTGCGTGTTTGTCGATTGATGGTTCCGGTGATTTCTCAACAACAATGACTGCCATTGGAAAAGGAAATGAAATAGAAGTATTGGATTCCGTAGATTTCCCTCATTCACTCGGTTTGTTTTATACCGCATTTACACAACTGCTCGGCTTTCCTCATTATGGTGATGAATACAAAGTGATGGGAATGTCTCCATATGGCGAACCAAAATACTTGCAAAAATTAGAATCTGTTATCAAGCATACATCAGATGGATTATTTAAAATCGATTTAAGTTATTTCAGAAATCCTACATCAGGAATAATTTCTTATGGAACAGATCATATCCCAGTTGTTGCTTCAATGTATAATGAAAAAATGATTGGACTTTTTGGTGAGCCAAGGAAGAAGGACGAACCGCTTACTCAATACCATAAAGATCTTGCAGCTTCGGTTCAAAAAATGACAGAGCAAACAATATTCCATCTGCTGAATCATTTGCATAAAAAAACCGGACTTGATAATGTTTGTATTGCCGGTGGGGTGGCTCAGAATAGTGTTGCTAACGGTAAGATAACAAGGAACACAGGATTTAAAAATGTTTATATTCCTTCGGCTGGTCATGATGCAGGAATTTCAATGGGCGCCGCTTTATTTGTACAACATCAGCAACAAAAAATAAAAAGATCAGCAATTTTTTCTGCATTTACTGGAAGCAGTTTTACAAATGATGAAATAAAAAAATGGCTTGATAGTAAAGGCATTGCTTATGTTCAATTGAGCGACGAAGAATTGTATGATGTTGTTTCAGATTGTTTGATAAATGGCGGTGTTGTTGGCTGGATGCAGGGGAAATCAGAATTCGGCCCAAGGGCTTTAGGTGGCAGATCTATTCTTGCTGATCCAAGAAGAAAAGATGCTAAAGAAATTTTAAATGCAAAAGTAAAACGAAGAGAAAGCTTCAGACCTTTTGCTCCTTCCATTTTAAAAGAATATGTATCTGAATATTTTGAATTGAATGATCCAGTTCCATTTATGGAAAAAGTTTATCCTATCAGAATAGAAAAAAGAGAATTGATTCCTGCAGTTGCTCATGTTGATGGCAGCGGTAGATTGCAGTCAGTTGATTTTGAAACCGCACCAAGATACTATTCATTAATTGAAGCATTTAGAAAAAAAACAGGAGTGCCTATTTTATTAAATACTTCGTTTAACGAAAATGAACCAATCGTAAACACTCCTGAAGATGCATGGAATTGCTTTTCAAGAACAAATATGGATATGCTTGCCATGGAAAATATATTAATAAGAAGATTGGACTAAGAATATGTATTTTCGTTTTCATAATAAAATTTAACCTAATTCAATAATTACAAAAAGACAAGTGAAAGTCAGTATCATAACAGTAACTTTTAACTCGGAGAAATATTTAGAGCATACTATTTTGTCATTGCTTGAGCAGACCTATAAAAATATTGAGTATATCGTAATTGACGGAAAATCTACTGATAACACAATGTCGATTATTAAGAAATATGAAAATCGTATTGATAAAATTATTTCTGAAAAGGACAATGGCATGTTTGATGCATTGAATAAAGGAATGGCAATTGCAACAGGAGATATAATTGGGGTTTTACACAGCGACGATATTTTTAATTCACCTGATGTAATAGAATCGGTTGTTCGCGCCTTTGAAGAAAATAAAGTAGATACGCTTTATGGTGATCTGGAATATGTTTATCCTGAGGATATTAATAAACTATATCGAATCTGGAAAAGTAAAACGTTTAAAAGAAGTAATTTTCATTGGGGCTGGATGCCAGCTCATACAACTTTTTATTTTAAAAGATCGTTGCTTGAAAAATATGGCAATTATGAAACTCATTATTTTAGTTCTGCCGATTATGAGTTTATGTCCCGTTATTTGTATAAGTTTAAACTGAGCTCTTTTTATCTGCCTAAATTAATTGTTCGCATGAGAAGAGGTGGCCTTAGTAATAATAATATTTATAAACGATTAAGAGCCAATCGCCGCGATTATCTGGCTATGAAAGTGAATGGTGTTCCATTTGCCTTTATCGTTTCAATATTAAAACCACTAAGCAAATTGCATCAATACTATAAAAAATAGTATCTAAATTACATTGCTGATTTTTTTAAAAGGAATTTCACATTATTATGTTCTCTCTATTTAAAAGAAAAAAAGAAACAGACGATTTTATTTACTTCCCGTTACAAACGGATATACATTCTCATATACTTCCCGGTATTGATGATGGCTCTCCCGATATCGAAACTTCAATCATGCTAGTTAAGGGTTTGATGAAAATGGGCGTAACAAAATCAATTGCCACTCCACATATTATTGCTGATCTATACCGAAATAATTCTGACACAATTAATAACGCATTGCTCATTCTGCAAAATGAATTGAAGGTTCAAAATATTGACTTTGAAGTTTCCGCAGCTGCAGAGTATATGCTTGACAGTTACTTTTTTGAACTACTGTCGGGTGGAAAAAAATTATTGACATTGAAAGACAATATCATTCTTACAGAATTTTCTTATGCTTCAATGCCTGATGATCCAGGGAAACATTCTTTTGCAATTCAAATGGCTGGCTATTCCCCAATTCTTGCACATCCCGAAAGATATCCATATTATTACGACAATTATAAAATGTACCATCGCTTAGTTGAGCTTGGTTTCATGCTGCAATTAAATCTGCTTTCTCTTACAGGTTATTATGGTAAAGAAGCCATGAAGGCCAGTCAGTACATGCTTAAAAATGAGTTGGTTTCTTTTGTAGGAACCGATATGCACCATGAAAGACATTTGATGGTGTTAAGTGATAAGCGAAGCCATCGTGAATTTCACAGGCATTTGTCGCACCGAAATTGGAATGATTTTTTGGAATAATTGATTAGGTGCAGAGGTTGATATATTCAATTTAAATTTTCCATTCTACAATAGTATTCTCCCATTCTTTTTTAAATCCTGCAGTGATTTTTATATAGTTATCTGTATAACCCTCCATCATTCCATTCTTATTTACAGTTTCAAAAAGTACTTTTCTTGTTTCTCCAATATGTTGATTTGTAAATTCCTGCATCTTCCTGAAACTTAAATTTCGTAAAATTTTATTTCTCTCGTTTCTTACATTAATTGGAACTACAGGTTTTAATTCTAATGCCTGTGTATTATCCCTTTCAGAATAAGTGAATACATGCAAATAAGAAATGTCAAGCATTTCTAAAAACTTCGCAGTGTCATTAAAGTCCTCATCTGTTTCACCAGGAAATCCAACGATAACATCTGCACCTATGCATGCATGTGGCATGAGATTTTTTATTAAGGAAACCCGTTCTGCATACAATTCTCTTTTATAACGCCTGCGCAT
>CALQJK010000023.1:0-13175 GCA_943330875.1 Chitinophaga pinensis | reverse complement strand
CCTCAATTATTGCCATTGTAACTATTTGGGGAACAGTTTTATTGATAGAAAGCTTTTTGCCTGACTTTAAATTATTACATGATAATAGTGGATTGATCCTATTATTCTTGTTAATTATTGTTCTTGGAATAACCATTTCATTAGCAAGTACACATCGGGCTGTCATTAAATACCTTCGCATGAAACTTGACGACCTTTATTAAGAAAGCATTTTTTTGCATTATATTGCAACACCAAATTTATAAACATGGCTACTAAAATAACAAAAAACGAGACTACCCCTAAACAAGTTCTTTTCTCAAAAGAAAATTACACCCTTATGATAGCAGGAATGGTACTCCTTGCTATCGGATTTTTTTTAATGGCAGGAGGAAAAAGTACAGACCCTAAAGCATTTGATCCAAATGTTGTTTACAGCACTACAAGAATCACTATTGCGCCTATTTTAATTATTACTGGTTTTATTGTAGAAATTGTTGCCATAATGAAAAAGCCAAAAGTTGACAATTAAGCATCGTTTTAAATTATAACATTTGCGGAGCTCTAAGCTTCGCATTTTTTTTAATAAAATAAAATTACATGACAACGATTCAATCCATTATCATTGGAATTGTAGAAGGTATTACTGAGTTCTTGCCGATTTCATCTACCGCACATATGCGCATCACCGAAAACTTATTAGGCATTAGCACCAAAGACGATTATACAAAAATGTTTACTGTTGCTATTCAGTTAGGCGCCATCCTTTCAGTTTTAGTATTATATCGCAAGAAATTTCTCGAATTCAAAAATTGGCAATTTTATGCCAAACTAATTGTGGCTGTTATTCCGGCATTAATCTTTGGAAAACTATTCAACGATAAAATAGATGTAATACTGGAAAAACCTTTAATCATTGCAGCTATTATGATTGCAGGTGGAATTATTTTTCTTTTTATTGAAAATATTTTCAAAGAACATACTGTTGACACCGAAGCCAAAATAGATTTCATCACGTCTTTGAAAATCGGATTGTTTCAATGCCTGGCCATTTTGTTTCCAGGGTTAAGCAGAAGTGCTGCAACAATTCTTGGAGGCATGAGCTTAAAACTTACTCGTGCTGCAGCAGCAGAATTCTCTTTCTTCCTGGCTGTGCCTACGATGCTTGCCGCAACAGCTTATAAACTGTACAAATTCTATCATGATAATGGAGGTTTTAATGACAATGATATCAAACAACTGGCTATCGGAAACATCGTGGCATTTGTTGTTGCATTATTAGCTATCAAGTTTTTCATTGGGTTTCTACAAAAACATGGTTTTAAAATTTGGGGCGTCTACAGAATTGTTGTGGGTTTGGTTTTATTATTATTGATTTACAATGGCTATTTAACCGCCTAGGATAATAAATATTTATCGGCGTTATTGAAGTAGTACTGTTATTTTTAAAGCTTATACATTATAAAATGCAAACAGCCTCAAAAAAAGTCATAACCGGATGGGCCATGTATGATTGGGCAAATTCCGTATACAACCTGGTTATAACGTCTACGATATTTCCCGCTTACTATGTTGCAGTGACAAGTGATCCTAATGCCAAGAATACTGAGACGGTTACCATTTTTGGAAGAGATTTTATTAATACTTCTTTGTACAACTATGCGTTAGCGTTTGCCTTTATTATTGTCGCCATTATCAGTCCATTACTTTCTTCTATTGCTGATTATAAAGGGAATAAAAAGCAATTTTTATTTTTTTTCTGCACTATGGGAAGTATCGCATGTAGCGCCCTCTATTTTTTCGACGATACTAATATTTTGTATGGCCTGGTTTGTATGATTATCGCTTGTGTTGGATTCTGGGGAAGTTTGGTTTTCTACAACTCCTATTTACCCGAAATCGCAGCTCCTGAAGACCAGGATAAAGTAAGTGCAAAAGGATTTGCAATGGGTTATATAGGAAGCATCATCCTTCAACTCATTTGTTTTGTATTGGTGTTAAAACCAGAACTATTTGGAATAACTTCTGGGAAAGCATCTCAGGTATCTTTTCTCCTAGTAGGAATATGGTGGTGGGGATTTGCACAATTCGCATTATTCAGATTGCCTAAACGGATGATGATTCAAAAAGAGAAAAAGAAAAACTTGTTAATTGGTGGATACAGAGAACTGCATAAAGTATGGACACAGTTAAAACAATTGCCCGTTTTAAAGCGATTCCTCATGGCCTTCTTTTTTTATAACATGGGTGTGCAAACAGTCATGCTGGCCGCAACGATGTATGGAAAAAGCGAATTACAAATACCTACCATCAATTTAATTGTTTCTATTTTGATTATTCAAATCATCGCCATTCCAGGAGCATTCCTCATTTCCAAATTGTCAGAAAAAATCGGAAATTTCAAAACCTTAATGCTATGTGTACTATTTTGGATGCTACTTTGTATTGGCGGCTATTTACTTCCAGTTGGAGGAACGATACAATTTTATTTGTTGGCATCAATGGTTGGATTTGTTATGGGTGGGATTCAAAGTTTAAGCAGAAGCACTTATAGCAAACTGATTCCAAAAACAAATGACACCACTTCTTTCTTCAGCTTTTTTGATGTGACTGAAAAAATAGCCATCGTAATTGGCATGTTCAGCTTCGCTGGAATAACTGATATTACTGGCTCTCAGCGAAATTCAGTTTTAACATTAGTGGTATTTTTCATCATAGGATTTTGGGGATTAAAAATGACTTTGTCCAAACAAAAAGAATTATCAACAATCTAAATCGAAAAAATACATGAACTTATATACCATCAATACCGGCCATTTTAAATTAGATGGTGGTGCCATGTTTGGCGTGGTTCCTAAAAGCATCTGGAATAAATTAAACCCTGCAGATGATAATAACATGTGCTCTTGGGCATTACGATGCTTACTCATTGAAGATGGCAACAGATTAATTTTGGTTGACAATGGAATTGGTGACAAACAAGATGCTAAATTTTTCAGCCACTATTATTTGCATGGGAATGACAGCTTGGATACATCATTAGCAAAATATGGTTTTAATAGAAATGATATTACGGATGTATTCTTAACCCACCTGCACTTCGATCATTGTGGAGGCAGTATCATCAGAGATGGCGAAAAATTAATTCCTGCATTTAAAAATGCGGCCTTCTGGAGCAATGAACAACATTGGAAATGGGCTACCCATCCAAACGACAGAGAGAAAGCTTCTTTTTTGAAAGAAAATATTCTTCCCCTTCTTGAAAGCGGGCAATTAAAATTTACGAATACACATAAAGATGATTTTCCGAATAGCATTACACCCAGAGAAGTGTTTGGTCACACAGATGCTATGATGCTTCCTCAAATTCAATATAAAGGAAGAACGATTGTTTTCATGGCTGACCTTTTGCCTTCTGTTGCACACATTCCCATCCCTTATATTATGGCTTATGACATGTTTCCGTTGACCACATTAAATGAAAAGAAATCCTTCCTGAAAGAGGCTGTTGAAAATGATTATGTGCTGTATTTCGAACATGATTCAACTATCGAATGCTGCACATTACAACTTACTGAAAAAGGAATTAAAGTAAAGGATACTTTTAAATTGGAAGAGCTTTAACCCAGATTTTGCAGTTTAAATGCTTACCTGAAATCTAATAAAGAGGTCAATGGATATCTCAAGTTCTGATAACCCATCATGTCTACTTTAATACTGCCAACGGCAATAGGACTTTCAGCGCGCAATAATAAGTGATTAGGATCGTCACTAATCCAGGCATTCATATTCTCTCCGCCATCAAAAATGGTACCCTTAACCAACAAAGGTTTTATTTTAATAGCCCTGAATTTCCCATACCTGGTTTTTATCTTTTCTTTTCCGATATATCTCAAATACAAATGGTGAACCTCATCATCTAAAAACATATCAAATTCAATTTTATCCCCGGGTTTATATTTGTCGAAGTTGATATTTCTTGCATAATAAATAGCACTTACCACATCCTGCATACAGTCCGTTATTTTAAATACACCATTGGTACTTACTGCCGTATTCGCAGTTTGATTGAAAGTAACATTGTTGTAAATTTTATGCCCGCCTTCATCTACATTTCTGATAAATTTATTAGGTAATAATGTTGAAGTGTCTATGTAAGTTTCGTAACGATCTCTGACTTTAAAAAAATTGTCAAAAAAGGGATACGTCTTACCTACACCCACAATATGATAAGCCGGCTTTCCATTAAAACGCTCTAAAGTAGTGGTGAATGTTGCATCCCCAGCTCCAACGAATGTTCCCAGCGCATTATAAAAAACGGTCATCGTAACCACTTCCCCAGCAGAAAAAGAGGTGTTTTTTACACCACAGAAATCTGCGGTTTTTTTCGAAATGGGTGCTGTTAATAAAAAAATGGACAGAAAAGAAAGTTTAATTGTGTTCATGTTCTTTTACAATTTTAATTGTTGAAATAAATAAACCACCAATAATTGCAGGAATCACCAAATTTATTATCCAAATAGCAAAAGCAGCAACTTGAATACCAAATGTATTATTGGAATAAATTCCCAGAACTAATACACTTGCTGTTGCTCTGATGGGCAACTCCGTAAACCCAATGGTTGGAGCCAATGCCATGATAAAATAAAAAACCATCAATAATAAAAGTGCCAATTTTAAATCTATATTAACCTGCATCACTTTCAACATCAACAGATATTGGAAAATAAAAACCGAGTAACGAATTAAAGATAATGATATAACACCTAACAATTCTTTACTCGTGAAGGAATCAACCACATCTATATGTTTTATAAATCTTCTTAGGAATGGTATCCGATTTATAATGACAATAAAATAATGAATCTTAAAATAAAACAATAATAAGAAAAATGTAATCAACAATCCTGCATAAAAAAAAGTAGTATTAAAAAACCAGGGCAATGCAATGGTCTGCTGTTTTAAAACAAATAAAAAATAAAAAAGACTCAATGTGCCTAAAAATATAGTTACTACTAATTGACTAATGCTGCCCATAATATTCGCAGAAATGGCTTTGATACGATTTTTTTCGCTAACAAATAGAATTCTTCCGCCAAACTCACCGGTACGGTTAGGCGTCAACATGGTGATACTACTACCGGCAAAAACAGATTGCAACGATTTCCCAAAACTTAATTTTTCTAAATGGCTTAATAAATACTTTAATTTCAACGCCTCGATACCCCAATTCAAAAACATTAAAACGACAACAATCCAGAATAAGGAATTTTGCCAACTCATCTTAATCTGTGCCCACCTTAAGTTTAAATCCGGCTGATTGACTATTTGTTTGTATAAAGTGTAAGCTAAAACCACAAAGAGCAAGGGGCCTAAGACATAGTTGACTATTAATTTTATACTTTTGTTCAAGAAAAATAATTATCAGTAAAAATAAGTCCCCATTTGCAAAAAAAATCAAAAATAATTTTAGGTATAGATCCAGGAACAATTATCATGGGATTTGGCTTGATTGAGGTTACAGGCTCTCAAATCAGTTTAATTGATTTGGGCGTGCTGAAACTATCTTCAAAGGATGATGCTTATCAACGACTTGAAAAAATTCACACAGAAGTCTCTCGGTTGATAAAAACTTTTAAAGCAGATACATTTGCTATTGAAGCTCCTTTCTTCGGGAAAAATGTTCAAAGTATGCTAAAACTAGGTAGGGCTCAGGGTGTAGCGATAGCTGCCGCAATGCAATTTGGTCTCCCTATAAGTGAATATTCTCCCAAAAAAATCAAACAATCCATAACAGGAAATGGGAATGCAGATAAACAACAAGTAATGAGAATGTTGCAACAAATATTATGCTTTACAGAAACGCCCAAACATATGGATGCCTCTGATGCACTTGCAGTAGCACTTTGTCACCATTTTCAGGAAAAAAACATATTGACTGCTGTATCAGGAAAAATGAATGGCTGGAAGGATTTTATTTCGAAGAACCCTGCAAGGATGAAAAAATAATCAATGCAAATGAGCAAGAATCATTTCCTGAATAGACTTAAACTCTTCACTTGACAACTTCAATTTATCTCTGGTGAAATTTAAATCATTTGCGTTATTTATGGGAACCAAATGCACATGAGCATGAGGAACTTCAATACCCACAACACTTATACCACATCGTTTACAATCAAAAGAAAGTTCTATCGCTTTGGCAATTGGTTTTGCAAATATTAATATGGAGGACAAATAAGTATCAGGCAAATCAAATATTTTATCAACCTCTACCTTAGGCACTACCAATACATGTCCTTTTACTAATGGGAAAACATCCAAAAAAGCATAGAAGTTTTCATCTTCAGCAATTTTGTATGAAGGGATTTCCCCAGCAATTATTTTGGAAAAAATACTCATGTGAAATTAGTAATCGTGTACGCTATACTGTTATATTGTCAATCCTGAATTTCATAACTCCTGCAGGCGCAGTCACTTCTGCAATTTCTCCAACCACTTTACCCAATATACCTCTGCCTATTGGAGAAGTAACAGATATCTTACCATCTTTTAAACTCGCTTCATTTTCAGAAACAATATGATAGGTCACTGTTTTATTGGTCACCATATTGGTTAAAGTCACTTTCGTCAGAATACTTACTCTGCTAAAATCGATATTTGATTCATCTAGTATTCTGGCAGTTGCAATTACCCCTTCAAGATATTTAATTTTAGCTTCGAGCATTCCTTGGGCCTCTTTTGCAGCATCATACTCTGCGTTTTCTTTCAAATCGCCTTTCTCCCTGGCCTCAGCAATAGCACGACTTGCTGCTGGACGATCAACAGCTTTCAAGTGATGCAAATCTTCTTGCATCTTGTCAAAGGTCTCTTGTGTTACATAATTTGTTTCTGCCATAATAATTCATTTACCTAATAGAAAAAAAAATACAACGCCCTCGTTCACTAAAGCGTTGCATAATTTACAAATATACAAAAAGGAAATTATGAAATCACTATAGCATTCCTAGTTTTTCTAATAAAATACAACTCATTTTATAAGTAGCTTCATAAGAATAACCAGCAATATGTGGTGTAATAATCACATTGTTTTGATTGGTCAAAAAACTTAAACTATCCCTCTCTTCATCCGAATATGAGGTCAAATTTTCATTTTCCAATACATCAAGAGCTGCACCAGATATCATGGCTGATTTTATGGCATGAACTAAAGCATTTGTCTCTATTATTTTCCCTCTCGAGGAGTTTATTAAAAGTGGTTTTCGGGAAAGGGCTTCGAAAAAATGACTATCAGCCATATGTTGCGTTTCTGCATTTAATGGCACATGAAAACTAATCACATCCGCCTGTTTGTAAATTTCTTCCTCCGAAGACTCTTTCACCTTCTCATTTCCAAAACCAATTTTATATTTATCATAAGCCAAAATAGTTACATCAAATGAAGACAATAATTTAGCGAACGCTGAACCCGTATTTCCAAACCCAATAATACCTACAACTTTTCCTGCTAATTCAAATCCTCTGTTTTCTTCTCTGAGCCAAATTCCATTTTTTACTTCATTTGCACTTTTGTTGATGTTTCTGAGCAAATTCAATAACAAACCCAAGGAATGCTCTGCTACTGCATTCTTATTCCCTTCCGGACTACTTTCACAAAGTATATTTTTTTCCTTCGCATAGGCCACATCGATATGCTCCATGCCACTTCCAAGACGACCAATCCATTTTAACTGACTTCCCAAATCAATCATTTGCCTGTCAATTTTTATTTGGGTTGCTACAATTAATCCTGTTGCAGAAGGTATTTCCAAGAGCAGCCCTTTATAATCGAGTTGCGGCAAATAAACATATGGATAACCTTTGTCTTTTAAGGTATCAAGTAAAAATGGATGAACGGGCGCTGTAATGATAATCATATTATAAAGCAGCAATCATGCTGATTTCGACATTTACATTTCTAGGTAATCCCTTTACTGCAACCGTCTCTCTTGCAGGATAAGCTGAAGAAAAATATTGACCATATACTTCATTCACAGTGGCGAAATGGACCATCTCTGATAAAAAAATAGTTGTTTTAACCACATTTGCAAAATCAGCGCCTTCTGAACTAAGAATGGCAGACAAATTCTTCATGACTTGATGGGTTTCTTCTTCAATACTTGCATTTAATAAGATATCCTCTCCTGGTACCAAGGCTATTTGTCCGGATATAAATAACAAGTTCCCTGTCTTGATGGCCTGATTATAAGGACCAATTGGCGCCGGAGCAGTTGCAATATTTATTACTTTTTTGTCCATTATTTCGATTTTTTATTTCGAATACAAATATATCTTATTCAACAACCTATTTTTGCTAAAATTTCCAAAGAATGAAAATTGCTGTATTAGCAAATGAAAAAGTTTATCAAGAGTTGACTGAATTATCTCATCAGATTGTTTGGCTAAGAGTTACCTCTTTAGAATCATTACTCCAAACCAATGATGTGGATGTATTAATCAACTTAAATGATGATGCAGGCGAGGGAAATTACACCTCCACAACTTTGCCTGTTTTTATAAACAGCGTCTCATACACTTTAAAAGAAAATAACCACTCACAAAATATCCTAAGAATCAACGGCTGGAAAGGATTTTTAAAAAGACCTTCCTGGGAAATATCCGGACAGATAAGTAAACCTCATGAAGCACTATTATCTCTTTTGGGAAAATCATTTTCATTATTCGCTGATGAGCCTGGATTTGTATCTGCAAGAATAATAGCCATGATCATCAATGAAGCCTATTTCGCAAAAGAAGAACAGATAAGCACAGAGGCGGAAATTGACACCGCTTTGAAACTGGGAACAAATTATCCAAAAGGTCCGTTTGAATGGGTAAAGGAAATTGGACCAAAAAACGTTTACTCCCTTTTGAAAAAACTAACCAGTATTGATAAAAGATATAGCCCATCAAAATCATTAGAAGCTGAAGCCTTAATACCATGAGTTTAATACTAAATATAGATACAGCACAAGAAACTGCAAGAGTAAGTATTGCTGAGAACGGGAAGGTACTGCTTGCTGCTGAAAATAATATCCAAAAAGATCATGCCGCTTTCTTGCACAAAGCTATTGAACAACTTTGTAATGATTTATCTATACCTATCAAACTACTATCAGCCATTGCCGTGAGTAAAGGTCCTGGATCTTATACCGGATTAAGAGTGGGTATGTCTTCTGCAAAAGGTTTGTGTTTTGCTTTACAAAAACCACTGATAACCATTGACTCTTTAATGCTATTAGCTAATGATGGTCTGAAACAAATAAGTATCACAGATAGCATCATTTGTCCAATGATAGATGCCAGAAGAATGGAAGTTTTTACCATCATGTACGACTTGAACCTAGAAGAAATCCATCCCGCTTCAGCAATGATTTTGAATAATGACAACTTTAATAATGTTATTGAGCAAAAAAATATTTATTTCATAGGGAGCGGTGCCGGAAAATTTCAAACTATTTTTAATCATAAAAAGGCCCATTTCCTCTCTGAGAAAGATGTTATTTTATCCATGGCAGAGTTGTCGCAAATCAAATACAATCAAGGTTTATTTGATGATTTAGTAAGTACAGACCCCTTTTATTTGAAAGAATTCCAACCTTTTTCTACCCCGGCTAAATAAAAGTTAATATTTCGTTAACAAAATATTAGATTTAGATTATTTTTATTCTTAACTGATTTTTATATATTTGCACTCAATTAAAATCTAAGTAAACCTAAAAAACAAACTATGATCGTTCCAAATCAACCGTCGGAAAACAATGGAGATACGCTAAGTCTCGCGAACAACTCCTTAAAAGTGAATCTTAACACCTTAAAAAAAGCAGCACTTGTATTAAGAGCATTGAACCACAAACTTCGTCAACAGATATTAAATCTTATTGATACAGAAAAGAAAATCACTGTTACTGAAATTTATGTGAAACTTCGATTGGAGCAATCTGTAGCCTCTCAACACTTGGCTATTTTAAGAAGAGCTGGAATTGTAATTACCCAACGTGATGGCAAATTCATCTTCTACACGGTAAGCCATAAAAGAATTGAAGATATCAATAAATTTATCCATGAATTAGTTGATTAATGATTCTTTTCAAAAGATTAAAACGGTTGCCCAAAGCAACCGTTTTTTTTTATCTTTGTTCCTTAATTTTTTAGCATGTTTATCAAACAATTTTATACAAACTGCCTTAGTGAGGCGGCATACTATATTGAAAGCGAAGGAGAAGCAGCGATTATTGATCCTCTTAGAGATATTGATACCTATCTCGATTTTGCAAATCAAAGGAAGGCAAGTATCAAATACATTTTTGAAACACATTTTCATGCTGATTTTGTGAGTGGACATTTAGATTTAAGTAAACAAACTAATGCTCCAATTATTTATGGCCCTGGTGCTAAAACAAACTATAAAATACATTCAGCAAAAGATGGTGAAATAATAAAAATGGGGAAGATATCAATAGAAGTTTTACATACTCCCGGACATACCTTGGAGAGCACCTGCTACTTGTTGAAAGATGAACATAATCATCCGCATGCTATTTTTACAGGAGACACTTTATTTGTTGGAGATGTAGGCAGACCTGACTTAAGCAGTGGAGATATGAGCAGCGAAGATCTTGCAGGAATTATGTATGAAACCATTCAAACAAAAATCTTACCGCTTCATGATGATATCGTTGTCTACCCTGCACATGGCCCTGGAAGCAGCTGCGGAAAAAATTTAGGTCCTAATACGCATAGCACAATAGGCGAAGAGAAAAAGACCAATTATGCATTAATGCCCCAGAGTAAAGAGGAATTTGTAAGTGCAGTTACATCAGGTCTTCAAAATGCTCCCGTTTATTTTGCAATCAATGCGAAAATAAATCAGGAAGGTTATGATGACATAAAAAATATTTCCCAAAAGGGAACTCAATTGCTATCCATAAATGAATTCAAAAATGCTATTACGGATGAAGCCATTATTTTAGATACAAGACCTGCCACCACATTTACAGAAGGCTTCATCCCCGGATCTATTTCAATAGGATTGGAAGGACGCTTTGCTGAATGGGCTGGAGCAATTTTGCCTTTTGACAAAAGCATAATATTAGTCACGGAACCAGGCAAGGAAGAAGAAACAGTTATTCGTCTTTCAAGAGTGGGATTTGATAAAATGCAGGGTTGCCTTAATGGTGGATTTGAAACCTGGAAAAATGAAAATGAACCCATTGATTTAATTATTGATGTTGAAGCTGACGAACTCATTATGGATATCCCACACGACCCCAGCTTATTGATTTTGGATGTCAGAAAAGAAAATGAATTTGCAGAAGGTCATCTGGAAAATGCGCTAAATCTTCCTCTTCATGAAATGACAGACCTTATTCAATTGTCTCAATTCGAGGATAGCCAGAATTTATACATTCATTGCGCTGGTGGTTATAGAAGTGTTATTGCGGCTTCATTGCTGAAACGTGAAGGAGTAAATAATCTTCGTAATATTTTAGGAGGTTGGAATGAAATCAAACAACTGGAAAAAGCAACAATTGTTAAAGAAACAATAGTGGAAAATTGATGTATCAAGTATTTTTAATTTCTGGTTGAACTGTATCAATCCACATTTGCTTATACTCTTCTTGAAATTCCCATCTCCACCTACGATGACTCCATAAGTAATTGTCTGGCTGACTTCGAATTGTTTCTTCTAAAAAGTCTCTGTAAAGTAGCGTGAGTTGGCCTTCCTTTAATGTTGAAGCGTCTTCCGTTACTACTTGAGAAATGAATTTATATTTCCCTCTTTTTACTTTTAATAATTTCACAAAAACAACCGCTGTTTTATTTTTGATAGCGGCTTTATCCGGCCCTGTAACAAAAGGTACAGGTTTGTTGAAAAAGTTTAACCAAAAAGCATTTGATGGATTTGCAGCATTCTGGTCAGCCGCCAACCCTATTGAATACTGACTTTTTAATAGCTCGTGCATCCTCGATCTGAATTCATGTGTTGCAACAAGAATAGTTCCCGTTTTGGATCTTAAATTATAAAAGATTTTGTTGAGGTGCTTGTTACTTATTTTGACATAAACGCCAATAAACGGAATACTCATTTTTTGGGCAATCAATAAATTGGCCAGTTCCCAATTAAATTGATGCCCACCATGAAACTGGATACTCTTCCCCTTTTCAGCTAACGCAATGGTTTCATCTAAATTTATTTCGGCCATTTGTAAAAATCTTTTTTCTGATAGACTGAGCAACTTGATTGTTTCTATGAAGGTATCAGTAATATTCTTGTAGAATTTTTTTGCAATGATGGTTTTTTCAGCAGTAGATTTTTCCGGAAAAGCAATATTTAAATTATTGAAAACAATGTCTTTTCTATATCTGACAATATAATACATCATAAAAAAAGCAAAGTCACTTATTTTATATAATATAAAAAAGGGCAACAAGGAGAATAAATAAAATAAACTATAAAGGAGATAATACATAATCATGTTTAAACTAAAAACCAGTTGCGAAATTTATAAAACCCATCTTAATTATAAAATTGTATTTTGTAAGATAACATCACGATTTGGATAATCCGTATTAAAATGCAATCCCCTGCTTTCTTTTCTTAATTCGGCACTTTTAACAATGAGATACGCAGTTGTAATCATGTTCCTTAATTCACATAATTGTGGAGACACTTCTGTCTTCTGGTACAATGCTTCAGTCTCTTGATGCAATAAATCCAATCTTCTGCTAGCTCTTTGTAATCGCTCATTGTTTCGAACAATTCCCACATAATCGGTCATCAATAATTTCAACTCCTTCACGCTTTGTGTAATGATAATCATTTCTTTAGGTGCCGTTGTTCCTGCAGCATCCCAATCAGGAATATTCTTTTTATAAGGCGTGCTATCAATTTCGCGAACAGCAGCTAAAAAACTTCTATGAGAAAATACCATTGCTTCTAACAAAGAATTACTCGCCAATCTGTTGGCCCCATGCAACCCTGTACTGGCACATTCTCCGGATGCAAATAAATGTTTGATAGAAGTTTTACCCCACTCATCAGTCTTTACTCCTCCGCAACTATAATGTGCTGCCGGAGCAACTGGAATCAAATCTTTATGAATATCAATACCAACACTTAAACATTTTTCATAAATATTAGGAAAATGCTCCTT
>CALQJK010000022.1:0-13187 GCA_943330875.1 Chitinophaga pinensis | reverse complement strand
GCTTAAACTGTTCGTAGAGTCTGTTTGCGTTTTTAATTTGAAGTTCAATTTCACCACACTATCACATCCAGCCGCATTCGGTATCGTTTTGGTAAACAATGTATCCTTGGTAATCAGCGATGGGTTTACCACGAAGCCCATGAAGGTTTGTGGTGTAGCGTTCTTACACAAGCTTAAACTGTTCGTAGAGTCTGTTTGCGTTTTTAATTTGAAGTTCAATTTCACCACACTATCACATCCAGCCGCATTCGGTATCGTTTTGGTAAACAATGTATCCTTGGTAATCAGCGATGGATTTACCAAAAAGCCCATAAACGTTACTGATGACGCTGCCTTACATAAACTTAAACTGTTCGTAGAGTCTGTTTTTTTATTCACCACCACCCTTATCGTTGTATCCTTTGAGCAAGTTCCAGCGGTGTGAGTAAACGTATAATCTGTTGTTATATTTGTATTGATTGCTAATGGACTCCAAGTTCCGGTTATTCCATTAGTTGAGATGTTTGAGAACATTGTAGGTACAGGTGTTGCTCCTTGACATATCGGACCAATACTATTAAACAATGGCTGTACTGGATTAGGTGCAGTAAGTTTTACTGTATCGCTTTGTATTGTGTAAGGTATTTTACAACCATTGTTTAAATAAGTTGGTGTACCATTTTGTGAGAAATTTACATAAGCCCCATCCTCTTCACCAGGCACACCCAACGAAGTAACTAATTGACTGGGAATATAGGATACTGTGTCTGTACAGCTTGAGCCGAAACTAACTATCAATTGTCGAGGATTATTAAAATTACTTGAGCTTGGATTATAATTTAAAAATTGTGCGGCTGTATTAGTTGATTGACATTGAAAAATTACATACAATGTGTCTTTCAAATCTTTGAAACTATTGCCAGAAACATTAGGAACATTACTTGTAAGAATAACAACATTTGCATTTGCGGGTAGTATTCCAGTTCCGGGAGGAGAGGGCACTGGAGCAGGAAGTAACACTCCGCCACCAGTAATTGTAGCATTGACATTTGCAATAAATGTTGGATTTGTGCAATATCCCTGCCATGTATTACTTGGCAATTTAATTGTGGGTGAAGATATATCAAGTGGATTTTGTCCAACTTGAAGAAAAACCATCTCCTGTTGTTGTTCATTTGAATAACAAGCATCCACCAAAATACTCTGTATCTGAAAACATCCGCTTACAGAAGTAAACGAACTTGACTTACATCCATTTGCATCAGTAACAATTACCGTATAATTTCCTGCGCATATCCCTTTTATTGAATCTGTTGTACCTCCGTTACTCCAACTATAAGTATAATTTCGTTTTCCCCCAACTACATCTACTGTTGCAATTCCATTACATGGTGCAAGGTTACAAGTAGGATTTGTGCCATGGGCATAAATTATAGGAACTTCATTTACTGTAATTGTTATGGTAGTGTCTTTAAAGCATTGTCCTGAAATCGGTGTTGGGTGAAATGTATATGTACCTGTTGTTGTGTTACTAACAAGTGCTGGGGTCCATGTTCCTGTTATAGGAGGTACATTATTTGAAGTTGCTGATAATATCGGGGGCGTTGCTCCACTGCAAATTGATGTTGGCAGTGTGAATGTGGGAGTTACTGATGAATTAACTGTAATCGTCAATGTAGCAGTTGTAGCACACTGCCCAGCACCTGGTGTAAAGGTATATGTTGTTGTTGCGTTATTATTTAATGCAGGGCTCCATGCTCCGGTAATTCCTTCATTTGATGTTGTTGATAAAGCGGAGAGACTTGACCCTTGACAAATAGTACCAATTGGATCAAAAGTGGGTGTAATGATTGTAGCGTTTACAGTGATGTCAACCGTATCGGAAGTAACACAGCCGCAAGAATTTGTTGCAGAAAGGATGTAGCTTGTAGAAGATGTTGGACATGCATTAGGATTTAAAATATTGGTTGCAGATAATCCTGCAGTTGGCGTCCAAGAATATGCATAAGTGTTTTTGTTTACAATAGTTAGTGACCAGTTTAATAAGTTCCCAACATCACCTGCTAAATCATCTGAAATCCATAATTTCCATACACCATTTATTGCAGTACCATTGAAAGTAGTGTTCATATCACCTTCTGGTCTGAATGTGCCAGAAAATGGTGCGGTACCTGCTGTTATTAATGTTGCAGCAGTCATTGAAAAACATGTATTTGTATAATTATTGTCTATACCTCCATTATCGTCGCTTAATTTTACAATCGCTCCATTTGGAGCTTGTAAAAAAATATTCAAATCTGCATCAAATGTATGTTGGATATTTAAACAAACAACAAGATTGTCGCCACTTGAAAAAGTAGATCCACAATAACCGGTTGCATTGATAGTTGATGCGGCCCAAGTTCCAACTGATATATTTGCATCAGCACCAGCATCTGGGATAATAGCACAAGCTGAATTTGAAAGCGTAGTGTTAGAATTAGCAACACCTGAACTAATGGTGCTTGTAAGATTTACACATTGGCCAACACAAATTGTACTAAAGGCTGGAGAAATATTTACAACCGGAGGACCATTGTAAACACCATTGTATGTTACAGGACATCCTGTACTATCTGCAACACTTATAGAATAAGATTGTCCAGTAAGTAGCCCGGATATTACAACCGTGCCACCTGATGAAGCAACTGTTGTATTTAGAATTCCTGATCCAGTATTAGTTATGGTATACAAAGAAGGGAAAAATTCAGGAAATCCTCCTGAAATATCAATTGAAATAGAACCATTACAATTGTTTTTCGTTAAAAAATTGATAGGATTTAAATAAGTAATAGATATTGGTGATCCAATATTAAAACATCCATCAGCATTAGTGTCAAATCCTATCGAGTTTGAATTATCATCATTTCCATTGTCGGATGTAATTGGAACAAAAATCAAAGTGTTAGTTGGATCATTTGTTGAGACATGCCCTGTTGCAAGTGGTAAATTTAAAATTGGAGAACAGTCGCCTGAAATATTAGTGTTTAGAAACTCCGTGTTAGTACCAGGAAAATCTTGTCCCGTCCAAAAATACCCTGTCCAGTTGGGGTCTACAGATGGATTTGGTCCTGTCGGGCCAGAAGAATTATAGATGACATACATCAGTTCCGGGACACAATTAGCGCACCCTGCAGTTGGCATGGTAAAATCATTTGCACTTATCAAACTAACAGTACCGGATTGACAAAGCACAACTTGAGTTGTTCCATTTGGAAGTATAGTTTTTATTCCATTTGTTACTGTTGTATAAATTGTGCCTGCAGAAACCCCGCAGCATGTTGGTTCTGTGAAAGTAATTGGTGTAATGATTGGAGCTCCTGCAGCAGAATAAACAGCTGAAACTGTACAACTACCACCATTTCCAGAAGATGCTGGCAAAGACCAACTCAATGGACTTGTGAAAGGTGTATTAAAAATTACATTACCACCACAAGAACTTGAAATTGTTAATGTACCTGTAGCCGGTAAACAACCTGTGGTTAAACTTCCAGATAAAACATATGTTCCAGAAGAGCAAACTCCGGGTAATACTGCCAAAGAATTACAACTTGGGGCAGAATAAGTGGCAGGTAATACTATAGGTGCTCCAACATCAGAAAATGTTGCTGATACTGTGCAAGAATTTCCATTTCCACAAATATTTGGAATTAAATAGGATATAGGAGAGGTAAAAGGAGAGTTAATCGTTGTAATTCCTCCACATGAATTTGTTATGGTTAAAGTTCCTGATAATGTTGATGCAGAAGGAGCTACAATGTTTCCTGATATATTATAATACCCCCCCGTGCAAGCGCTGGGATTTACAGTTAAAACATTGCAATTCGTTGATCCTGCTCCGGCAGTGGTAGTATTAGTTTGCGTAAAATTTACAACCCCTGATACATTTGAAAAGTTAGTAATCAATACCATGTA
The DNA here is from genome assembly GCA_943330875.1 of Chitinophaga pinensis. Lineage (GTDB taxonomy): Bacteria > Bacteroidota > Bacteroidia > Chitinophagales > Chitinophagaceae > Ferruginibacter > Ferruginibacter pinensis_G. The sequence goes on along the minus strand of CALQJK010000022.1, from coordinate 9,254 downwards.
CCACTGTCCCGCAATAGCATTCGGTATTGAGGCGTTTTCAATTGCAGCCGTTGAATAACTGCAAGAAACAATGTTTGTGGATAACAAGTTTCCACACATATTTGCTTGACTTGAAAATGGCCCCCAAATGATATAGTCTACATCAATTCCAACGCCAGTATTTGTTTGTTGAGAAATTTGAAAATTGACAGGCCCAGATTGAGCAATATTTATAAAATAAAAAGAAGGATTGGGCGAAGATGCTAAACAACCATAAATACCGCCTCCTCCTAAAGATGGAATATTTATTGAATTACAATAATCGTATGAAACACCTGTACAAACAGGGTCGGCTGTTACACAAGATCCATTTGTGTTGGAAGCATTACATGTAATGCCTTGTTGCGCACATAATGAGAATGTGCCATTGTTATTGGTGCCTCTTGTCCAAAATCTTATAAATACTGTAGTTCCAGGTGTTAAACCAGATTGTTGAATCAATGGCATTAGGCCATTCGCACTACCATCATCATCGCAAGCAACTTGTGTAAGACTACTGCAAGTGCCTGTATATAAAGCCATTGCTCCATCTGTTACAGTTCCGAAGTTCGCATCAACAATCAACGAACCACTTGCAGGAACAACGATACTAAACCAAACATCTCCTCCTGCATAAGAACCACAAGTTGGATTTGAAACTCCTTGAGTAGTTGTTGCATTTACACTTGAATAGCTTGAGAAACTGCAATTGCTATTAACAGCCAATGGTATTGCATTACATGGATTATCGTTTGTTGGGCTTAGAGGAGCTAATGTAGAACAAGTTATACTCGAGACCCATCCAATATCCTGACCGTTTGCATTTGACGTAAAAACAAAAGTTAAACAACCACCCGGTGCCGATGTTACAAATCCAGGACTTATAGTGCCAGTGAAAGCTCCAATTAATGGAGCAGTTGATGTAGCACCATTATATACTTTAAGAGTGTCTTTACTCTCTAGTGCAAATTGACTGAAATTGAAATAAATATATTGCGCGGATGGCGCACAAAATGTAGTGGTTATATTTTGATTTTTGTTATAATTAGATGTTCCGTTATTATCATAAAAAGTCGTGTAAGAGCAAGGGTTAGTAACAGTCCCATTTGACATGTTAATACTCTGCCCATTAGCCGTAAAGAGAAAAATGAGTATAGAAGAAATGAGCGAGAAGAATAATTTCATTCTTATTTTAATTTATCAATTAAATATTTTTCATCAAGAAAGTCAACCCTGATATTTTCTTTTTCAAAAAACTCCTTTAACTCAATTGATGAGTATTCAGGCTGAATGTACAAAATGACCAATTGATCCTTAACATACTCTGCATTTACGTATCCCTTAATTTTCTTTAATAAAGACAAAAAAGATTCGAAATCAGATTTATTAGCAATGCTATTTAATCTTATGTTGTAAGACTTAATTATACCTTCAGTAATAGGTAAATTATTATACTTGTTATACGAAATTTTCTGCTTTACCTCATCAGTCATAGTATTAAAATCATAAAGGATATTATACCTGTTTATTTGATTTTTTTGATACTCATTAGTGTTTTTCTGAGGTTGATTTTCTTGAATTTGTGAGTTTTTTTTAAACTCGATTGTTTTTTCTAGTTGCATGATATCGTTCGACAATTTTTCCTGCGAAAAAACTTCAACTGAAAAAAACAGAGCTGAAAAAAAGATAAAACAAAAACTTTTCATTGGTTATGATTCTTGATAAAAAATATTATTCACATTAAGGAATAACCATGATTACAAATAATATGTATTCAAGGTAAATATTAGGGTTATAGGAAACTAAATTTAAATTGAATCCTAAATAGCCTTGCAGGTAAGTGACTGTCTTTTATGGAACATTTTAATCGGGACAAAATACAACAATTCTACAAAATAACCAATAACAAACATTCTACCTCAACAACATCACATTCCCTTTCATAAACTTCTCCTTATTGTATTTATCTATACCTTTTAAAACAAATATATAATTATCCAGGTTTTGCATTATCCCTTTGAATCGTCCATCCCATGCCCGTCCAATATCGTTGGTTTCAAACATCAACTGACCATAACGATTGTATACTCTGAAATATTCAAGATTCTTTAGGCCAACATATGTTGGTCGGAATACATCATTCAAACCGTCGCCATCTGGGGTAAAGGCATTGGGTACATAGAAGGTTTGTCCATCATAAACTTTTATCAATACAGAATCTATATCTGTACAACCATGGGCATCCATTAACCGTCAGGTAAAATCTGGTATCATGATTTAATACTGTTGTTGGATTTTGAATCGTAGGGTTGTTTAATAAATAGCTTGGTGACCATAAATAATTTATTCCGCCGCTACCATTCAGTTGGTAAGAAGTGTTTATAAGAATATTATCATCATTGCTTGCAACAGCAATTACTTCTGGATGTATTGTAAAATGAATTGAAGCTGATGTGCTGCAACAAAATATATTGGTTACCGTTAGTTGATAATTGCCGTTGATATTTATATGATATGGATTGTATACAGAATTATTATTTAGCGTCCATAAAGGATTTAATCCACCTGTATTATACAAAGTAGTTAAATCTGCCGAACCTCCATAACAGATTGATCGGGAATTTTACCAAATAAAACATTTTATATATGAATTTATTGTAAACACGCATATGTTTACACTTCTATAAACTCATTATTGATTTATATTTGTCTCTCATGAAAAAAATCGCCATCATCCCAGCGCGCTATGCGGCCACTAGATTTCCTTTTAAACTCATGCAACTGCTTGGAAATAAAACAGTTATACGACACACTTACGAGAATACACTCGCAACGAATCTATTTGATGAAGTCGTTGTGGCAACAGACAGCGAAATAATTTTCAATGAAATTGTGGAAAATGGAGGAAGGGCCGTGATGAGTAAAAAAAATCACGAAAGTGGTAGTGATAGAATAGCAGAAGCAGTGGAACATATGGATGCAGATCTTATTCTTAATGTACAAGGCGATGAACCTTTTATCGATAAAGAGACCTTGGCTAAATTACTAAATGCGTTTGACAATGAAACTGTTCAGGTGGCCTCGGTTATGAAAACATTCAAGGACATGACACTTGTAAGCAATCCTAATTATGTGAAAGTTGTGGTAGATCAACAAAATAATTCACTGCTGTTCAGCAGAAGTGTGATTCCTTTTCACAGAGACCAGGAAATTATTCCTACTTATTTTGAACATATTGGCGTGTACGCCTTTAGAAAAGAAGCCTTAATGCAGTTTACGAAATGGCCAATGACGCCATTAGAAATTATAGAAAAAATCGAATGCCTGAGATATTTAGAAAATGGGGTGAAATTGAAAATGGTACTTACCGAGCACGAAGGAGTTAAGATAGATGTTCCAGAAGATTTGGAGAAAGCGAAGGAATATTTAGCAAGTCTGAACTAATAACTAACTCAAAGACTGCTTGTAGAATTTTATAAATTTTAACGCAATTACTTCAATAGCATATTCTTCTACCGCTAAAGCATATGCGCTATTTTTGATTTGTTCAGTTGGCTTACTCAAAGATTCATTTAAGGCAGCAATAAATTCATCTTCATTATTTTTTTCAATCAGCCATCCTGTTTTATTATTGATGACAATTTCTTTTATGCCGCCAATATTATAAGCTACAACAGGAATTTTTTTTGTAAATGCTTCAAGTATTACTGCAGGTAGTCCCTCTATCAAACTAGGTAAAACAAAAGCATGACAACAACCCATAATTTTCAACACATCATTTCTCCTACCCAAAAAAATTACGGAGTCTTTTATTTGCATTTCATCAACCAATTGCGCTATACTCTCTTTTAACTTTCCTTCACCAACCAATAAAAGTTTCGCAGTGGGAAATGATACTAATATTTTTGAAAATATCCTTATCAAACCTACATGATTTTTTTCTGGAACAAACCCTGCAACGTTAATAATAAAAGGACCTTCACCATTAATGCCAATGTCGTTTAATGATGAATATGGCATTACGTGTTCTGTTTTCACACCAATAGGCAAGGTTGCAATTCGTTGCTCAAATGAAGGAAAAGTACTTTTAAAATCAATCATACACTCCTCACTTACAGAAGCAACGTAATCAACTTCTTTCATCAACCAAGTGTTAAGCTTTCGCTTTACCAAACTTTTTAAAAAGTCACTGATCTTATTGGCATTTCTAAAAACCAATGTGGATTTCCATCCAAATAATTTCCTGGAAAGTGTAGCATATTTTAAAGTGTCTCCTGCATTGGCTTGTACAATATCATAATTTCCACTTTTAATAAAGTTTGATAATTTTTTGTACCCTTTAAAATCAAACCAACGACTTTTTTCATCGGCTTCTAAAAAATGGAAGGCTAACGGGAAGGCAAAAACGCTTGACTTTTCTCCAAACAAGACTAACATATCAACTTGATGACCTTGATTTTGTAATTGTTCGCTTAATTGACAGGCAAAGATCTCTGCACCTCTCAACTGACTTCTTTGTATGATTTGAAGTATTCTCATTTTAAAATTACAACTTACCTTTTTTCCTTTACAAACTGTCGCAATAAACCTTCATATTGACTTGCAATGTTTTTGATATCAAATTTATCTATCGCTACTTCTCTTGCGCTGGTTCCCATCTGAATCATTGAAGGATAATTAGTAATCATGTCTTGCATCTTTTCCGATAAATCTTTTACGTTTTTTAATTGATGAACCAACGCAGTTTTACGATGCTCAACTGCTTCTAAATTCATTGGTATATCACTGGAAATAATGGGAATCCCTGTCATCATGGCTTCTACCAAAGCTCCGCTAAATCCCTCGAATCGTGATGGAAAGACAAAACAATGAGACTCATAAATTTTCATCCATGCATTTGGAACATTACCGGCTAAAGTGATTTTATCCTCTAAATGATAAAAAGCAATTTGCTTCTCCATTTCTTTTCGGTAAGAGCCCTCTCCATAAATCACAAGCGTAGTATTTTTGTAAATTTTTGAAACAATAGAAAATGCTTCTATCAATTCGGGATAACCTTTTTTTTCATAAAGTCTTCCTATCGTTACAAACTTAAATTCAGTCAAGTCCGGCATTTTCCATTCATGAAAAACTGAACTGTTTCTTCCTCTATAAACAACTTTAATTTTTGAAAGAGGTAATCCTAATTTTTTTGCATTGTTTTCTCCAATGCATTTACTGTTGGATATCCATGCGTATGGAATGAAAGAGGTTATTCGATCCAGAAACCAGGTATATTGGTATTTGAGCAAACCAATGCCTTTAAAAGTTCTTCTTCTTTCTATATTATAACTGTCATCAACAAAGGTTCCGATAAGTTTTGTGCCAGTTAATCTACAGGCTACTCTACTGATAATATTGCTTCTGTATAAAGATGTTACTACAATATCAGGTTTGATTTCTTTTAATACTTTTATCATACCCTGAATGGCTTTTCTCCATTCATATTTTCCTTGCAAATTCATGGAAATAATATTGCAACCCAACTCTTGATACGTTTTTAATAAATCAGACTTGGGATAGAAGTATAAAATACTTACCTCAATATCTTTAGAAAAATATTTTATGGTATGCGCAATACTTTGCTCTGCCCCGCCCTGTTGTAAACTGTCTATCGTGAAAAGTACTTTCATGGTATCCAATTATTTTTTAACTGCCTGAATGCAGCTTTCCTGTTGTGCCAATAAAAAAATGAAAGATGGCTTTGTTTATAAATTGAAAATTTTTTATTCCATATTTGAAGCCGTATCTAAAGCCAATAATAGATTTAGTTAAACTTTTTATGACAAACGAAAATAACGTGAGGTACGACTTTTGCTTTTTTATAATAATCAATAAATTTCTCGTGGAATAATATTCTCTCCACAATCGCTCCGTTGGTTTTTTTTGTCCTCGTATTACTTTGTAACCAATTCGATTGTGATGTATCCTGTTGCGCTTGTAAAGTTGTGCATCTGCAATTAAAGTATAGCCAGCGTTTTTTAATCTGAGATCAAAATCTAATTCTTCAAATCCGTAAAATAATTTTTCGTCAGGAAAAATATTCTCTTTTCTCACTACATCTGCATTTACAATTTTACACATGCCTCCTGCAACATTGTCTACGTAAACAATTCCTTCTGTATTTAATTCTTCATCGGGTAGTCTTATCATCATTGCTTTAGAGAGATCGAAACGCTGACCAACGGCTCCTACACATCCACATCTTTGCACTTCACCGGCTCTTTTCAAAAGAATTTCAAAGGAGTCTTTAAATAAAGGAGGGTCATCATCATCAATCCATCCAATCCAATCGTATCCTTCCTTGGATAAAATATCAAGACCTTTTTTTGCGGCACCAGCAGGACCAGAATTATAACCAACCGCATAATAATCAACCGGCAAATGAGTCATTTTATCTGCGATTAATTTTGCTACTTTTTCAGGATCATTATCAATAATTAAAATCTTATGCGGAGGAAAGGTTTGATCTAAAAGTGTATGGATAGTGCTCTCCAAAGTTGCATTTCTTTGGTAAGTCATGATGAATGCAGCAAATGTGGAAGAATTAATCATTGGCACTTATATAGTCAATCAATGATTTTTTCAATGCAGTTGGATTAAATTTCAAATCTTTCTGAGTGCAATGCTTTGAAGCTGTATAAAAATCAGAAATGTCATCGCGTATATTTAAAGTTTCCATTTGATGGATTCCAACACCAGAATAATAATCATAAAATTTAAAGTCACCTCCTAAAATCTTTTCGCTAAAAACCACTCTGCAAGTTGGAATACCATATGCTTCGGCTAAAATCAAACCATGCAATGAACTTGATAGAATATTTTCACAACTTAAAATATCAATGACAAATTGTTCAACTCCTTCGGATTGTATGTCGATAATCTTGATTTCAGGATTGTTTAGTTCAACTATTTTTTTTATGCCCTCACTGTTTTTATTTTTAAAATGAGGAACGATACCGTATTTGTATTTTTTTTCAACTTGCTTTCCATCAATTATTTCAGGAAATAATAATACAGGATCGCCAAAAACATCGCAACTACTTCCTACCTCCTGCATTTTTTTTAACGTGTTCAAACCACGCAATGCCAATATTTCTTTAGGCTTGTTGTGCACGGTTGTCTTTTCTGAAATTACGCCTGATCCCCAAATAACATAATTGCTTAAATCTCCAGTTATGATGCTTCCTACACCAAGTATTTCGGTTTTGTGTTTGTAATTAAATATGGAGTTAGAGGAAACTACTTTCTTTCCAGTAATTTTTTCTACCAAATATGGATTTACTTTATCACCCCAATTGTTTTCGAAATCGTAATATTTTAATAAAATCGATTCGTTATTAATATAAGATGAATAATTATGAAAACTAAACTCTTTGAGTTTTTTATTAACTAAATATATTTTTTTCTTTATCGTTTTAATTGAACTCATTTTTATTTATTCACAGCGTGTATAATTAACCCCATTTCATTTGTGTTAGTTTTGAATTTAGGGTAATGAAATATTGAAGCCACAATTTTAGATCTCTTTTATTTTCTTTAAGCAATCCCTTAAATAATTCATTTGCTGTTTTATACATACCCAATCTTGCTGCAGCTACAGCTGCTACCTGGATAAATAATTTTTTGGTACCCGGATTTTTTTTAAAATAATCTTGATGCTTTTCTACTATATATATATTGGAATGGAGTTTATTCAAATTGTTTTTACTTCCTTCTCCTGCTGATATATTGTAGATAAAATTGTATTGGTTTATAAACCCCATTTTTATACCTCTCGTTCTTAATCTTATGCCTAATTCTGTATTCTCACCATACTTTATATTCTCATCATACATTCCTGCTTCTTTGAAAATGGTTTTATTTATTGCAAACATGCCTGCAATGTATTTCCCTTTTTTATCTTGATTTTTGTACGGATTAGCAGCATCAACAAGTTTTACTGCTTCATTTAATCTTACTTCTTTCATGTTACAAAAGCCAACATCATAGTTGTTGCTTTTTAGCAGGTCATAAAAATCTTTAAGCCAATCCTTTTCCACATCATCATCACTATCCAGAAAAATCAAATACTCGCCTTGTGCAATTTTGGCTCCTGTATTTCTGGCAGCACAGACGCCACTGTTTTGTTGATATAGATATTTGATGTTTTTATGCTCCCGTAAAAAAGGCGTTATAATTTCTTTGGTTTGATCTGAAGATCCATCATCTACAACAATAATTTCAATGTCATTATAGGATTGTTTTTGCAAAGCCTCGAGCACATTGTTGATAATGTGTGCTCTGTTGTATGATGGTATGATGATACTAAAAAAGGGCATTATTTGTGTTCCAATTTTTTACTCCACTTTCTTCCAATTGCTGTAGCGCGATTTTCTACTATATACCAAGAAGCCATTGCAAGTAAAACTGTCACTAAAAATTTTGCAACAAATGTCATCTGTGGGGACAAGGTAGAATGCCAGGTGAAAATTCGAAACACAACCACATGCCACAGATAAAGTGAATACGATATTTTACCTATAAAAACCATTGGACGATTAGCGAGTATTTTATTAGTCGTACTGTTGGGATTATTTACAAGTCCAAGAATTACAATCATTGAGAAAATAGCACATGGATTAAAAAGGTTGAAAGAAAAATGAAGGGGAGAAATTCCAACAATTAAAATGATGAATAATGAAATGATGGTAAGTGCGACAGGTATTTTAGGAACAACATTATTCCATCTCAATAAAGCACCTAAACAGCCAATAAAAATAGACTCCTGAATTATAGAACTTACGATATCAGGATAGATTCCCTTAGATTTAAATATCCAACTCACTGCAATAAATACGATAAGAAAATATTGCAGTTTTACTAAGGAGCGAAATTTAATAGTCAATACAAGTATCCAAGGCCAAACCAAATAAAATTGTTCTTCGCAAGCCAAAGACCAGGTATGGCCGAGTATTAAAGCACTATTCCCCCATCCCCATTTCCACGAAATATTATTGACATAAAAAGCCGCTGAAAGTGCTTCTTTAAAAATAATATCTTGATCACCTATTGATTTATATAATATGGCATAAATCACAACAAGCAAAATCAACACATATAATGCAGGAAAAAGCCGCATGGTTCTCCTGATATAGAAACCCAAAAATGAAACGCGATTAGATTTTTGAAACTCTTCCAATAAAAGTGTAGTAATC
>CALQJK010000021.1:0-13550 GCA_943330875.1 Chitinophaga pinensis | reverse complement strand
GGAGATATGCTTATTAGTTACAATGGTGAAGTCGTTCGTTTGCAATGCGCTTTTGTTGATACACCTGAAGTAGATAAAATTGTTGATTTCATTGGGGAACAACGTGGTTATCCTCAGGCATTCATGCTGCCGGAATATATAGATGAAAAAGATGCTGATGGTAGAGATTTTGATGTTAATGATAAAGATGCTTTATTTGAAGATGCTGCCCGATTAATCGTAAGCAGTCAAAGTGGAAGTACTTCATTATTGCAAAGAAGAATGAAACTCGGCTATAATCGCGCTGGAAGACTGATGGACCAGCTTGAAGCCGCAGGAATTGTAGGTGCAAGCCAGGGAAGTAAAGTTAGAGATGTACTCATCAAGACTGAAGCGGATTTGATGCAATTGCTAAATGGGTTGGGTTAGGTGAAGAGAGGGTTGAAGGTTGTTGAAAGGTGTTTGAAAGAGTGTTGAAGGTTGTTGAATATTGTTGAAGTTGCACAATCAACCAATCAACCAATCAACCAATCAACCAATCAACCAATCCTCCATTCAACCAATCAACTGGTCAACCAATCCTCCAATCAACCAATCACCATGTCCAAATACTTAATCATAGGTCTCGGTAATATCGGAGAAGAATATGCCAACACTCGACACAATATCGGGTTTGATGTCGTGCATGCATTTGTGATGAAGCATGGGGGTGTTTTTAAAGTGGATAGATTAGCCTACGTCGCAGAAGTGAAATGGAAGGGAAAGCAGTTCGTTTGTGTATGTCCTACAACATTTATGAATTTGAGTGGAAGGGCATTTAAATATTGGCAGGATAAAGAAAAAATTCCTTTAGAAAATACACTTACCATTGTGGATGATCTGGCGCTTCCCATAGATAAAATAAGGGTGAGAAAAGCTGGCACACATGCTGGACATAATGGTCTTAAAGACATTCAAAATATTTTGGGGACAGATGAATATCCAAAACTTAGATTTGGGATAGGAAATGTATTTCCAAAAGGCATGCAAGTGGATTTTGTGCTTGGGAAATGGAAAAATGATGAAATTCCGGTGATTAAACTTAAAATTGAAAAATCTATTGACATTATAGAGAGTTTTGCTGCTATAGGTATTGATAAAACCATGACGGCCTTCAATAATTTATCCTACAGTCTGAAATAGCATTTATTTAGAATGCGTTTTTAAATCAGTTTTCTTTATTTTCGTGGTCTGAATAATCTTTAACCCAATACAAAAGCGACTAATGAAGATAATATGCATTGGAAGAAATTATGCTGATCACGCAAAGGAATTGGGCAATGAGATACCTGAAGAGCCGGTAATATTTATGAAGCCCAAAAATGCTTTATTACAACCTCATACACCATTTTATTATCCTGAATTTACAAATGAATTACATTACGAAGCTGAATTAGTTCTTCGTGTTTGTAAGAATGGAAAATATATTCAAGAACGCCATGCCAATGCTTATTATAATGGAATAACGGTTGGTATTGATTTTACAGCAAGAGATATCCAATTGGAATGTAAAAAAAAGGGATTGCCTTGGGAAAAAGCAAAAGCATTTGACAATTCTGCAGCAGTAGGAAAGTTTACAGATATCGCTCCTGGGTTCAATGCTAAAAATGTAAATTTCTCCTTTTCTAAAAATGGCGAAATCGTTCAAAAAGCGAATTCCTCAGAAGTTATTTTCAGTTTTGATAAATTGATTTCAAATATTTCAAATTATTTTTCGCTCAATATTGGAGACCTTATCTTCACCGGAACTCCTGCAGGTGTTGGCGAATGCTTGGTAGGAGACCACTTGGAAGGATTTCTGGAAGGAGTAAGCGTGCTTAAAGTAGAAGTGAAGTAATTGGTTAATTGGTTGGCCAGTTGATTGGTTGATTTAATTAGTCACTTTGAATCTTCAACCATCTTCAACAACCTTCAACAATCATTCAACCCTCTTCAACAACTTTCAACCCTCATCATAAAAAATCCTCAGTGCCTCAAAATAACTTTCTGTCCAACCTCTAGTTATATTTTCATAATCCGCATCTGGAATGTTGGTATGTCTCAGTTCTACAGAAGTTTTCAATTTATCTTCATGAAGGGTGATTGTGACAATGGAAGCATTATCTTGTTCTCCAAAATACCATTCCTGTGTAATTTTTTTTCCTGGAATAAAGGAGATGTTTTTCCCAGAAATACTATCATCCCATATTGAAAATTCACTACCCTCAATAGTTTCCATGATAGCTGGTTCACCCGACCAAAGCTGTATGGTAGCGGCATTCGTTAATGCGCTGTAAAGGATTTCCGGCGTGGTGTTTATACTATAATATTTTTTAAAATCCTTCATTTAGTAGTAGTTTTAATATTTAACTTTTTTTAGAAATTCAATATGTAAATTTGTGTGCAAAATAAGCGATATTTAACCAGGTTTACTTTTCTAATTCAACAAAATAAAATCAATGCAATTATTAAGCTTTAAAAAAATAAGTCTAACATTTATAATAGTAGTGCTTTTAAGCTCTTCGAATTTTGCACAATACAAATCTTTCAAATTAAGTGCTTCGGGAGATACACTCAATGCAATAAAAGAAAATGATCAAAAAGTAGGGAAGTGGGTTATTGAAACTCCGGAGTTGAGAGGCGAACCTGGTAATACTGAAGAAGGACTGTATAAAAAAGGAGAGAAAGATGGTTATTGGAGAAAATATTCTACTCAAGGCGATTTGCTTTCTGTTGAGCATTATATTTTGGGTGGAAAGGATGGTCTTCAGCAATACTTTACTTTTCTGGGGGATTTAATACTTGAAGAAAACTGGAAAGGATACAATCCCGATGCGCCGTATGATACGATTGCGGTATATGGTACCGGTAGTGGCGAAATAATCGATTATAAAATTGTGAAGGCGGCCCCTTATAGTGTTAAGGATGGAGAATGGCGTTATTACGAGCCTGGTACAGGAAGATTATTAAGAACAGAACAATGGAGCTTAAATAACCTCGTAAAGCCCAATGCTCCCAAAGTATTAGTCATCCCTGATGATAAGCCAAAAAAGATTGAAAAAACTCCTGAAATGCTCCAGTGGGAACAAAAAAATAAAAATAAGAAAGGTGTACTTCGTGATGGAAGGACTTCGGGGTAAGCGAAGGTTTTTAGTGGGTTACGATTGAATCAACTAATTTTTTGCCACTAAGACGCAAAGGCACAAAGTTTAGGAAATGAATTTTCGCATCTTCAACCAATAAACCAATCAACTAATCCCTAACCTCCCTTTGCATGGGATTCCTCCCACTTGCAGCACCTCTTGGAGCAGCAGCCTTGGATTTGAATAATTGAAATTTACTCGGTTCCTGCGTCAATGGCCATTGATTGTTTTTCTCATCAATATCAGCAGTTTCTCTGAATGGATCAATTTTTATGGAAATAACTTCTTTGTCTTTTATAAATGTTTTTACGATTTTATTTTCATTCTTTCTCCAGACATTTACGCCAATTCTATCTATACTTTTTGAACTGTCTTTGAAAGCCCATTCGATAATTACAGGCATGACCAATCCGCCTTTATTGCTCAACGATAGTTCGTAAATTCTTTTTTCGCCTGCGACACGCTTTTTTTCTTCCATACTCAAATCCTCATTGTTATTTGCTGTTGATGTGGTTGTAAATGATGTGGTATCAATTTTTACTAATCCACGATCATATCTCCAATAAAAATCTCTCAAAGTGGTATCCGCATCTGTTGCAAATACGATTTTTTTATCTGCTCTGTTTCTGATTTTGGAAATGTCTTCGTAACTATTTTGAATGGGCTTTGCAACAGCAACCATTTTAGTATTTTGGTCAGCTGGTTTTATTTCTTGTGGGTCTGTATTTAATCTGGACCATTTTACACTGTCCAATGAAATGTCCACTGGGTCTGTATTGTAAAACCATCCACGCCAAAACCAATCCAGGTCTTCTGCACTGGCATCTTCCATTGTTCTGAAAAAATCTGCAGGGGTAGGGTGTTTAAAAGCCCATCTTTTGCAGTAAGTTTTGAAAGCGTAATCGAAATTTTTTCTTCCCATAATAGTTTCCCTTAGGATGTTCAAACCTGTAGCAGGTTTTGAATAAGCATTTGGGCCAAATTGAATAATATTTTCACTGTTTGTCATGATAGGTTCCAATTGGTCTTTTGGCAATTTCATGTAGTCAACAATTTTATATGCAGGGCCTCTTCCTACAGGAAACTTATTGTCCCAAAGTTCTTCTGTAAGGTATTCCACAAAGGTATTTAGTCCTTCATCCATCCAACTCCATTGTCTTTCATCGCTGTTGATAATCATCGGAAAGAAATTATGTCCTACTTCATGAATGACTACGCCTAACATGCCATTTTTTGTTCCTTCACTATATGTTCCGTCTTTTTCGCAACGACCATAATTAAAACAAATCATCGGGTACTCCATACCGTTTGCTGCTTCAATACTTTGTGCAACTGGGTATGGATATGGAATGGTAAAACTGGAATAAGATTTCAAGGTGTGAGCAATAACTTTAGTGCTAAATTTTCTATAGAGAGGATATGCTTCTTTCCCATAGGCACTCATGCACATTATTTTTTTGCCTGCTATTTTTACAGGCATAGCATCCCAAACAAACTTTCTACTGCTTCCCCAGGCAAAGTCCCGAACGTTTTCCGCTTTAAATATCCAGGTCTTTTTTTGAGTGCTTTTTTGGGGCTCTCTGTTTTTTGCTTCAGCCAGTGTTACAATTTCTGTAACGTCATTTGCTGATTGAGCAGATTGCCATCTCTTGTATTGTTCTGGCGATAACACTTGCTGATAATTTTGTCCCTGACCTGTTGCCATAACCACATGATCTGCAGGAACGGTCATGCTTACCTGATAGTTTCCGAAGATTAAAGCAAACTCTCCTGTTCCTGCAAATTGATGATTTTGCCAACCTTGGAAATCACTGTATACACAGAGTCTGGGGAACCATTGTGTCATGGTAAATATATCATTGCCATCTTCGGGAAAGTATTCATAACCACCACGGCCACCATATTTCATTCGATCACAAATATTGTAGTTCCAATCTATATTGAAGATGAATTTCTCGCCGGATTTTAATGTTGTAGGTAAGTCAATGCGCATCATTGTTTTGTTGATGGTATAGTTCAATGATTTACCCAAAGCGTCGGTTACTTTTAAAATATTATCTCCATATTCTTTATCTAATTTGCCTTGCATTCTGTTGATATCCTGTTCTGATAATTGCTGAGGCATGCCATTGCTATTTTGATATCCGGCATTATTTGTTGTACTGTGCTGGTTTTCATCCAACTGAAGCCAGAGGTAATCCAATGCATCAGGAGAGTTGTTAAAAAAGGTGAGCGTTTCTTTTCCATTCAAACGGCGATTGGGTTCATCTATTTCACAGGTGATGTTGTAATCACAACGTTGTTGCCAATATTTTGATCCTGGTGCTCCGCTAGCTGCTCTGTATTCATTGGGGCTTGGCAAAATAGTACCCAATTGCTCAAATCTGTTGCCATGGTTGCTTCCTGGATTATTTCTGATATCCTGAGCAGTTGCTTTTAGGAAAAAAAAGCTAAAGATGACAGCGTAAATGATTTGCTTCATGATGAGAATTTATAAATAGGTAGTAAAAGTATTAAAAGCAGGTCATAATTTATCAAAATGGCCAACGTTGGGTACACATATAAATAGCTATAATGCCACTGATAATTGAACATCCGAAGGTCCACCATTTTTGTTTAAATCCACCTGATTCTATTAAAATAGTTATGACATAGAGCATAAAAATAACAATAAGAATTTGACCGGCTTCAATACCCAAATTAAAACTAACCAATGGCACGGTTAAGGTTTGCGCTTTAGCTAGCATGAATCGAATGGTATTGGCAAATCCCATTCCGTGAACCAGGCCGAAACAAAGTGCAAGTAAGTAGTTCAAATGTATACGGAAAGAAGATTCTTTTTCTTTTTGAGCTATATTAAAAATGGCAGTTGACAAAATCGTTAACGGGATTAAAAATTCTATCCAATCATTATTGAATCTGATGATATTATAAGTGGAAATGGCAAGTGTAAGGGAATGCCCGATTGTAAATGCCGTGATTAAAAAAAGCACCTGCTTCCAATGATTCAAGTTGTACAGACAAGTTAAGGTTGCGATAAATAATATATGATCAAGTGCATTCAGGCTAAGGATATGGTACCATCCCAATTTGAAAAAAAGAGTAAAATCTTCCATAATTATAAATACTAACTGATTTGTAACACTTATTTTTGGTTGTTCAATTTATCAATTATTATTTGATCTGAAAATTACTTCAAATGCATCCATTTATCACCAGAATAACAGTTTCTTTTTTCATTCTCTTTTTATTTTCAAATGCAGCCAATCATCCGATATATGTGAGTGTGACTGAAATTGAACATAATGCCAAAGAGCATATTTTAGAAATCAGTTGCAAAATATTTACCAATGATTTCGAAACTACTTTAAGAAAAAAAAATACCATTAAGATTGATTTATTAAATCCAACAGATCGCAAAGTGATGGATGATTTAGTAAGTAAATATATCAAACAACATTTGCAGGTTCAATTAGAAGGGAAGCCCGTTGTTTTGAAATATCTTGGTTATGAGCAATCTGATGAATCCATTCAGACTTATTTCCAGGTGGAAGATGTTCAATCGGTAAGTCATATTTCCATACAAGACAATTTACTATATGAGTATAAGCCTGAGCAGATGAGCTTATTGCACGTTACTGTAAAATCCAATCGCAAAAGCATGAGGTTAAATAATCCGGAAGATAAAGTAGATTTTCAATTTTAACTCGGATTTTGCTGTTGGAATCCTGGTGAAAGGAAAAAAGGCAATAAAGGCGAGTGGATGAGCCGTTTTTTTTGGTCGAAAACATAGTCAACTATGATAAGATCAAAAAATCAAGCAAACGCTTGTCTTTGCAGCATTTTTTTCTTGTAATAGATTTCAACAGCAAAATCCGAGTTTAATTTTCTTCCATTTCGTCCTTCAATTCTTCAGAAATTCTCACCAGTATTTTATCAATACGTTGTCCGTCGATATCAATGATTTCAAAATGGAAATCTTTCCAGGAAAAAGTTTCTCCTGTAGCAGGAATATGTTCCAATTCATGTAAAACAAATCCAGCGAGTGTATCAAATTCATGTTCGCCTTCATTCATCCAGTCTGCTCTTTCAAAGTAACTGAGGAAATCATAAAATTGAATTAAGGCGTCAATTAAGAAAGTGCCGTCTTCTCTTTTTATTATTTCATATTCTTCCTGTCCAATCTGAGGCACATCTCCAACGATGGCTTCCATGATATCATTTAAGGTTATCATTCCTTCCAATGTGCCGTATTCATTAACGATAAAGCAAGTATGAATTTTTGAAACTTTTATTTTTTCCAATAATTGATAGGCTTTGTTATTTTCAGGAACAAATAGTCCGGGTTTAATGATTTGCCCCAATGTAGTTTCAGGAGCAGATTTGAATAGATCTTTTACATAAACCAATCCTTTTATTTCGTCCACAACACCATCACAAACGGGGTAAGTGCTGAATACAATATCAGTCAATTTTCGTTTCACTTCTTCAACGGTATCATTGATATCGAGCCATACAATCTCCGTTCGATGTGTCATTAACGAAGTGATATTTCTATCGCCTAAATGAAATACTCTTTCGATGATTTCTTTTTCATCTTCATCAATAGACCCATGTTCACTACCTTCTGTAATCATCGCTTTTATTTCCTCCTCAGTAACGGCGCTGTCAGAGGGCTTTTTGATATTCAATATTTTAAAAATCAAATTGGTAATACCTGAAAGCAACCATACGAATGGATATACGATGGATGATATAAAGTTCATTGGTCCGGCAACGGCTCTGGCGATTTTTTCGGATTGAATCAAGCCTAGTTTTTTGGGCATTAATTCTCCAAAAATTATGGAGAGAAAAGTTACGCAAACTACCACAATGGATGTTGATATTGTTCCAGCATATTCTTTTAAAGAAGGGATATTTTCTATATAGGGTTTTAATTCTGCACCAAATTTTTCGCCGGAATAAACCCCTGTAAGAATGGCGATGAGCGTCATGCCAATTTGAGCGGTACTTAAAAATCGTTCTGGATTATCAATGAGTAAAAGTGCGGTCTTCGCTTTCTCATCGCCTTTATTAGCCAGGCTTTCCATTCTGGTTCTCCTTGCACTGATCAGCGCAATTTCGCTCATTACAAAAAGTGAATTAACGAAGATGAGTGATAATAAAATAAGTATTTCCATAAATATTAAGATAAACTAAATTTTTGATTGAATAGAGATGATGAAAAATATCCGATGGCAAATCCTACTAATGCCCCACAAATTACGTCAAGAGGAAAGTGAACACCCACGTATATTTGAGCGTAAGATATTATGATAGCCCAGACAAAAAATAAGTAGCCCCATTTTCCGATTTTAGGCTTGAAGGTAAAATAAAAAAATGTGCCTAAAGCAAAATGATTCGCTGCATGAGAGGAAGTGAAACTGGAGCTTTGTGGTCTGTAGTTGAGCAAAAACCTAACGGTATCGATCATACTTGGATCATTGCAAGGACGAAGTCTGGGTATGTTGTTTTTAATCAAGTCACTGCTGATGAAATCCGTGAGCACAGGAATGAAGGCAGCAAATAAGAGCCACCACCATTTGTTTTTATCAAAGTTCATGATCAGGAAAACTAATAAAAATAAGTAGAGTGGCATCCAGGTTTGTGCATTTCTGATGAATGGCATTACCAGATCAAAAAAATCGTTATGCCATCGATTATTGATAAGTTCAAAAAGATATTTGTCTAATTTTACAACAGTTTGCATATAATCAAATCCGTAAGTTATGTTAAAATAATCAACCTTGATGCAGATTGTAGCATTTGTTTGTTGTTGTTAAGGAATTGTCACGGATATTAAACTAATTTAGCCGAATTAAAATTACGCAGCGCATGCAATTTATTTATCGTATCCCAAGATTGATCAGATGGGTGTTATCCATTTTGCTGTCTTTTTTAGTATTGATGACTATTTATAGGGTTATTTTCTTTTTTCATTATCGTGGTATTTCACGTCCATTCAGTGGTTCCGCTTTTTTGCTAGGGTTGAGATATGATGCCAGAGTTGTTGCGGTATTGGGTTTATTTATGTTGTTGTTGTCGGCCGTCCCTTTTCTAAATCCGATAAAGAACAAAGCTGTTCATTTATTGTGGAATCTATTGGTTGGTGTTTTTCTTTTGCTGCTGTTGATTTTTTACAGCGCAGATTTTTATCATTATGATTATCTTAAACAAAGGCTCAATGCTTCTGTGTTGAATTTCCTGGCAGATGCTAAAATTTCTTTTGGGATGATGTGGGAAACTTATCCCTTGCTGAAAATATTTTTCGCGATAATAGTATTCACTTTTTTGTTTGTAAAATGGCATGATAAAACAATCAAAACGATAAGCGATAAAAAACCTGCGCATCAAAAAAATAAGATTAATTCCATTTACTATATTGTATTTGTGCTCTTGCTTTCAGGTTTTACTTTTGGCAGACTGGGTCAGTATCCATTGAGGTGGAGCGATGCCTTTGCTTTTACTGACGACTTCAAAGCAAGTACTTCCCTTAATCCTTTCCAAAGTTTTTTCAGCTCACTTCAATTTAAGAATTCAAAGTATGATATAAAAAAAGTCAACGCATCTTATGATATAATGGCTGAATATTTAGGCGTGCCTCATCCTGATACTTCCAATTTGAATTATTTAAGAGAGGTTAAATTTGACAGTACTATATCGGAGAAGCCAAATGTCGTAGTAGTGATTTGTGAAAGTTTCAGTGCATATAAAAGTTCTATGTTTGGCAATAAATTAAACGCGACTCCTTATTTTAATAAGATGTGTAATGAGGGTGTTTTTTTTGAAAGATGTTTTACTCCAGCATTCGGAACGGCAAGAGGGGTATGGGCTACAATTACCGGTATTCCTGATGTGGAACAATCCAAAACATCAAGTAGAAATCCTTTGGCGGTTGACCAGCACACTATTATAAATGATTTCAAAGGGTATGAAAAGTATTATTTTTTAGGAGGAAGTACGACCTGGGCTAATATCAGAGGGTTGTTGAAAAACAACATCAATGATCTCCATATTATAGAACAGGAGGATTTCAAATCGAATCAGGTTGATGTATGGGGAATCAGCGATAAGAATCTTTTTTTAGAATCTAATAAGATACTAGCGCAACAGCAAAAGCCATTTTTTGCCATTATACAAACTGCAGATAACCATCGCCCATATACGATACCTGAAGAAGATTTGAATACATTTAAAAAAGTAAATTATCCATCTGATACCCTTTCAAAATATGGCTTCGATAACAATGGTCAATTGAATGCGTTCAGGTATACAGATTTTAATTACGAACATTTTATTGAAGCTGCAAAAAAAGAAAAATATTTCAAGAATACCATTTTTGTTTTTGTTGGTGATCATGGTTTGAGAGGGGATGCTGGAAATTTATTCCCCCAGAGTTTTACGAAGCAAGGAATTCTGGCTGAGCATGTGCCATTGTTATTTTATTCCCCAAATTTGCTACAGCCAAAAAAGGTCAAAGAAGTTTGCTCTCAATTGGATGTGTTACCTTCAGTTGCAGCAATAACAAGACAATCTCACAGAAACACTACATTAGGTAGGAATTTATTTGACACTACCCAAAGGCAACATAAATTTGCATTTATTGCTGATCCTGAACTTTCTAATATTGCATTAGTGAGCGATGAATATTATTTCTCGAAGAGTTTTAATGGAAATACTCCAAACTTTGTTTCTGTTGTAAATAATGAACCTGTTACTGTTAATAAACAAACAGACAGCATTAAGAAAAGGATGGATCAATTAGTAACTGCCTGGTATGAAACGGCTAAATATATGATCTTAAATAATAAGAAAAAGACTAATTAGTTTTTTCAGCAATGATTATTAATCTGGGGCTTTTTCTTTCATCGTATTTGCTCAATTTGTAATCGCCATAAACCTCTTTTATTTTCAATTCAAATGGGTTCATCATTTCTTTGAAATCATCCAGTGAAAATCTCGAAACGACTTCTGTGAAATGAATCGGTGAAGTAAGTTCCTCGTCTTGTATTAATATTTTTTTGTAAAACTTATGATCGTCGTACCATTTGGTAATTTTATATTCAACTTGATCAATTACTTTTTCTTCCTGGTGAACCATATTATCTTCTGCAAAACCCGAGTTTAAATAATCTATAACCAGCGTTCCCTTTTTCTTTAGGGATTGAGACATGGTCTGCATGGCATTACTGTTTTCTCTGGCAGTATTAAAATAACCAAAACTTGTAAAAAAATTAAAGACGTAATCAAAATAATTGATCCAGAAAGTCTGCCTCATATCGTGTTTGTAAAAATGGAGGTTGGGCAATTCATGAGTGAGGGCTTCTTGAATGCTCATTTCACTAAGATCGATTCCTGTTACGTCAAAACCTTTGTTAGCCAACTGTAAGGAATGTCTTCCTTTTCCACAAGCCAAATCAAGCATCAACGAATCTTTCGGAGGAGCAAGCGAATCGATGAGCTTGTCAATGAATTTACTGGCTTCGTTTTCGTCTCTGTTTTGATAAAGCTGATGATAATATTTGGAATTGAACCAATCTTTGAACCAGGAATCTTGCATTTGGCAAAGTTAAGTCTAACTGAGCATTGTGTCGGCATTTACTCGTGTTCTTTTAAGCAGTAAAATTTTATACTCAAAACTCTTTGTTATATTTGAGCTCCAAAATAAGTGAAAATGGCATTGATAAAGAGTATATCAGGAATAAGAGGTACAATTGGTGGCAAAACAGGAACGAATCTTACACCATTAGATGTAGTGAAATTTACTGCAGCATATGGTACTTGGCTTTTACAATCAATAGATAAATCGACATCAGGTTCTTGCAAAGTAGTTGTTGGAAGAGATGGAAGAATCAGTGGATCGATGGTAAAAGATCTGGTAAATGCTACGTTGATTTCTTTGGGGATAAATGTGGTTGATCTGGATTTAAGTACAACGCCAACGGTAGAAATGGGCGTAAAAATATTGCATGCAGATGGTGGTATTATTCTTACCGCCAGTCATAATCCAAAAGAGTGGAACGCACTGAAATTATTAAACAATAAAGGAGAATTCATCAGTGGTGAGGAGGGAAAATTAATCCTTGATCTGGCTGCAAAAGAATCTTTTGCTTTTGCAGATGTTGACCATATCGGAACGGTCTCTCAAAATTCAACATTACTTGACGCTCATATAGACGCCATACTTTCCAATAAAATGGTGGATAAAAAGGCCATTAAAAATGCAGGATTCAAAATAGTTGTCGATGCTATAAACAGCTCCGGATCAATTGCTGTGCCTGCTTTACTTCGAGCCTTGGGAGTAGAGGAGATTGTTGTTATAAATGAAGAAGTAAACGGACAATTTTCTCATAATCCAGAACCATTACCAGCACATTTAACAGAGCTTAGTCATGCTGTAGAAACTAATAATGCTTCTTTAGGTATTGCGGTAGATCCAGATGTAGATCGGCTTTGTTTTGTTTGTGAAGATGGAACCATGTTTGGTGAAGAATATACACTTGTTGCAGTAGCGGATTATGTATTGAGTAAGCATCCAGGCAATACCGTTAGTAACATGTCTTCCACTCGTGCATTAAAAGACATTACCATTAAACATGGCGGTGAATATTTCGCGAGTGCTGTAGGTGAAGTTAATGTGGTCAATAAAATGAAAGCCGTTAATGCAGTGATTGGTGGCGAGGGAAATGGAGGGATTATTCTTCCTGAATTACACTATGGCAGAGATGCTTTGATTGGCATTGCTTTATTTCTTACGCATTTAGCCAATAGTAAAAAAAGTGTAAAGCAATTAAGGAATACTTATCCTGACTATTTTATGAGCAAGAATAAAATAACATTGGAAGATACTGTGGATGTTAAAGCTGTGTTTGAAAAAATACAGACTAAATACAAATCGCTTCCTTTTAGTACTGAAGATGGATTGAAGATTGAATTTGATAACGATTGGGTTCATTTGCGTACAAGTAATACGGAGCCCATTATAAGGATATATGCAGAAAGTAATTTTGAAACAACGGCCGATAACATTGCAATGAAATTGATAAAAGATATTCAGGAGGCCATTCTTTAAGTCAGTAATAAATCCAGAAGGGTATGAATCGTATTTATTTTGATAATGCAGCAACAACTTCACTTGATTCAATTGTGTTGGAATCAATGATGCCTTACATGACAGAAAAATTCGGCAATCCTTCTTCGATATATTCCTATGGAAGGGAGACGCGTCTGGCTGTTGAAAATGCCAGGAAATCCGTAGCCAAAATTTTAAATGCGAATCCTGCAGAGATTTTCTTTACAAGTGGTGGCACAGAAAGCAATAATACCGCCATTCTTACGGCTATTCGTGATTTGGGATGTAAACATATTATT
>CALQJK010000020.1:0-13721 GCA_943330875.1 Chitinophaga pinensis | reverse complement strand
AGAGCAGATATGATTAAAGAGCAATCAGATAATTAATACTAATACTCATTATAAAACATAAATAATATGGCACTCGAACAACAAATAATGGCTGAAATGAAAGACGCCATGAAATCAAAAAACGAATCGGCGCTAAGAAGTTTAAGAGCGATTAAAGCAGAAATCATAAAAGCCAAAACTGAACCAGGTGCTTCCGGAGAAATTGATGAAGCAACAGAGCAAAAATTTTTACAGAAAATGATGAAGCAAAGAAGAGATTCTTTAGCCATTTTTGAGCAACAAGGAAGAGAAGATCTTGCCATAAAAGAAAGAGAAGAAATGGCGGTTATTGAAAAGTTTCTTCCCAAACAATTGTCTGAAACAGCAATCAAAGACGCTGTAGCTGCTATAATTAAAGAAGTTGGGGCATCATCCGCTGCAGACATGGGTAAAGTAATGGGTGTCGCTTCAAAAAAATTAGCTGGGCTTGCAGACGGGAAAACGATTAGTGCCATTGTAAAGGAATTATTAGCTTAAGAAAATTAATACGTCGCAAGTAATATGTTTATTGATATCATTTTTATTGGTTTAATGTTACTGGCATTTGTAAAAGGTGCAAAAAAAGGGCTGATCCATGCACTATTTTCATTCCTTGCTTTTTTTATTGGAATGCTGGCTGCGGTTAAATTATCGGTAGTTGTTGCCCATTATTTTTCTCAACATTCCAACATCAATGGAAGGTGGATTCCGTTCATCTCTTTTATTTTAATTTTTGCGATAGTTGTAGTTATTATTAATAGCGCTGGAAAATTATTGGAAAAAACTGCCGAAATCACGATGATGAGCTGGCTCAACAAAGTCGGAGGTATTTGTTTGTTTTTACTTTTATATGGCATATTATTCAGCGTCATTTTGTTTTATGCAAAAAATTTAAACTTCATCAAAAAAGAAACCATTGACGCCTCCCTTTTTTACCCATACATAGCGCCAATGGGTCCCGATATTATTAACAATCTGGGTAAAATAATCCCATTCTTTAAAGACTTATTTAGCCAGCTGGAGGTTTACTTTGATGGCATTTCAAGTAAATTGTAGGATTATTTATTGCAAGTATTATTTTATTTGATGTAATTTTAGCGCGCAGGAGAAAATCGGTCTTATTAAATTCACCGCTATTGAAAATCTGATTCTTAGAATGAGCTATACTATAAAAAAAGACGGAAAATTTAATTTCATTGAAGAGGGAAATGGAGAAACTTTAATGCTTCTTCATGGTCTGTTTGGAGCTTTGAGTAATTTCAATGCGTTAATCGAACATTTTAAGCACACTCATCGCGTGGTTGTTCCCATTCTTCCACTTCTTGAAATGGACCTGCTGCATACATCAGTTGGTGGATTACAAAAATATGTAAGCAAGTTTATTGAACAACGCAAATACGATAATATACATTTGATGGGTAATTCATTGGGAGGGCATGTTGCACTGATCTATGTAATAAAAAAACCAGAAAAAATAAAATCCCTGATCTTAACTGGAAGCTCGGGTCTTTTTGAAAATGGCATGGGGGATTCTTATCCGAGAAGAGGAGATAAAGAATATATAAGAACTAAAACTGCTCTCACTTTCTATGACCCCAAAATGGCTACAGATGAATTAGTGGATGAAGTGTATGAAATGACTAATAACAGAATGAAAGTCATAAAAATCATCTACTTAGCAAAAAGTGCTATCCGAAATAATTTAGGAGAAGAACTTAATCAAATCAAACAACCGACCTGCTTAATATGGGGTCAAAATGATACTATTACGCCTCCTTTTGTTGGAGAAGAATTTCAGAAACTGATTCCTAACAGTGAACTTCATTTTATCGACAAATGCGGACATGCCCCAATGATGGAAGTGCCCAATGAGTTCAATCAGATCCTGTCTGGATTTCTAGCTAAATTAAGTGCAAAATAAATTGCTTCGGTTTAACAAATTTTGTATTAAAAGACCAAAAATTCTGGGTACATTTAATTCGGTTTTTTTTAAGCTTAATACCTAATCATGCTAAGTTCCGAATTAATAGATCATAATATTCCAAGATTACAGTTATTGGATTCCGTTATTAAAGCCAGGCAACTCATTACCGACTTTAAATTAACTCATCTTCCTATAGTTGCAGAAAATAAATTCCTTGGACTAATAAGCGAAGAGGATTTGTTAGATATAGAAGAAATCAAAACAACGATTGAGCATATCCAAGATTGTTTTATTACCAGTTTTATTCAAGATGATGTTCATTTTTTGAACGCACTAAACTATTGTAATCAATTCGAAAGCAATATCGTTCCAATAGTAACTAAACACAAAGACTACTGTGGAGTTATTACAGCTTCTGGTTTACTCAAAACAATTGGTGAATTTTCCGGAGCTAATGAAATTGGAGGTTTGATTATTTTAGAAATGGATCGGATTAATTTTTCTATTTCTGAAATTAGCAGAATTATAGAAAACAATGACTCTACCATACTTCACCTGAATACCATAACCAACAAAGAAACGGGAATGCTTATCGTGACGTTGCATATTAATAACAGAGATTTATCTTCAATAGTCTCCTCTTTTGAAAGATATAAGTATAACGTTTCTTATCATTTTGGAGCAGTGGAAATAGAAGATACTACTGATAATAATTACAGGAATCTCATGAAATATCTTGACCTATAGCAGTATATTTATTTCACCAAAAAACAAATTGAAAAACAGCAATCGTTCTACAAGAAATTAATATGGCACTAAAATATTTATTTTTATTTATCATGCTGGTTTTTTCGACTTTTGTAACTATTGCGCAACAGCATATAAAAATAGAAAGCATTTATTCCGACATCACTCCAACAACAGAATCGGATACCATTCCAAAGTTAATTGTTGACGAGATTATTATTACAGGAAACAACAAAACAAAAGATTATATTATTCTCAGAGAAATGCAATTCAAAGTTGGGGATTCAATAAAGCCATCCAGGCTTCGTCATAAATTATCAGAATCAAGAAATCTCATTTACAACACAAATTTATTTTCGATCGTTGAATTGACACCTATATTTAAATCGAGAAGTGCTATTGCCATTCAGGTTCAACTGGTAGAGAAATGGTACATCTATCCTACCCCTGAATTCAGATTAGCAGATCGAAATTTTAATGACTGGTGGAAAACACATCATGCAGATCTTGAAAGAGTAACCTATGGGATAAAATATTCTCATTACAATTTAAGTGGCAGAGATGATGAGTTGAATATTTATCTGTTAAATGGATACTCTCGTAACTTCTCTATAAGCTACTACTCTCCTTACACCAATAAAAAACTTACAGAAAGGTTTTCATTAAGAGCCGGATTTTCCCAAAACAGAGAATTTGGATACAAAACGAGCTATTACAATAAAGTATTAGCCTACAAAAATAAATTCCTGGATAGAACTTCTTTTTTTATAGGAGGATCATATAAATTAAGAACAGGATTTTACAAGACCCATTCCATTAGCATTCAATATAATTATACCAAGGTAAATGACACTATTATTTCAACTACCTACAATACAAATTACTTTAATAGTGATCAATCGAAGATTTCCTATGTTGACATCGGCTATAATTTCCAATATGTAAAAACAGATAATATAAATTATCCTTTGAGAGGGAAAATATATGAATTCGGATTTTCGAAAAAAGGGTTTGGATTTAGTGGGGGAATCAATATGCTCTCTTTGGGCGCGTCTTACAAAAAATATTATAAATTACCGCGTCGGTTTTATAGCAGCATACAATTGTTCTCCAACGTAAAACTTCCATTCAGACAAGCTTATATTAATCAAGGGGCTTTAGGCTATGGAAATTTTTACCTGAGCGGTTTGGAATATTATGTAATAGATGGCGTTGTTAATGGTATCGCAAAGTTAAATACAAGTAAAAAAATTATAGATTATAAAATTCCACTGCCCTTTAAAAGTAAGGCTTTTCCCTATTTACCCGTTTCTATTTTTACAAAGGCTTTTATCCATACAGGATATGCCTACAATTTACCAGAATTCGATACCAGATTAAATAATCGTCTTTTGGTTACTTATGGATTGGGCATTGACGTACTTACTTTATACGATTTTAATTTTAATCTCGAATTCAGTTTTAACCAATTAGGAGAAAAGGGTTTATTTTTACACTTTAGAGGTTCTCTGTAATTGAAGAGCTTTTAATAATTATTAATAATAATAGACAATCAATACCTGCTATTTTATTAAAACCAAAATTGAATTGCAATGAAAGTAGCCATATACAGCAGAGGAGTTGATAATGATCAATTGAAAGATATTAATCGGTTGTTTGAAGAGTTGATTAATAATGGCGTAGAGCCTATTTTTTTTCAGGACTTTTTTAATCAATTTTATTCGGCAATTAATCTGGATAAGAAATACTCTACATTTAATTCATTTGAAGATTTAGATGAAAGCATAGATTGTTTGATTAGTTTAGGTGGCGATGGTACGCTACTTGACACGGTAGCGCTGGTGAGAGATTCTGGTATCCCTGTCTTGGGTATTAATTATGGGAGATTAGGATTCCTGGCTAATATTGGAAGAAATGAAATCAGTACTGCCATTGATGCCATTGCAAACAGGAAATATTTGATAGACAAAAGAACACTCATTCACCTTGAAGCTAATGTTCCACTATTTGGACAAACGCCTTATGCTTTAAATGAATTTACCATTCATAAGAAAGACAACTCCCCAATGATTAAAATACACACTTATTTAAATGGGGAGTTTTTAAATACTTATTGGGCTGATGGATTAATTGTGGCTACACCTACCGGATCTACAGGATATTCTTTAAGTTGTAATGGGCCAGTAGTTTTTCCTGAAAGCAACAGTTTTGTAATCACACCAATAGCGCCGCATAATTTAAATATCAGACCTATTGTTGTACCAGATAACAATATCATATCTTTTGAAGTCGAAGGCCGGACTGATGATTTTATCTGTACACTTGATAGTAGAAGGGAAGTATTAACCAAAGAAATTCAACTCGCTGTAAAAAAAGAAAGTTTTGATATCAAGCTGATCAGAATGAATGAAAATAATTTTCTACAAACCTTAAGAGAAAAACTAAGCTGGGGATTAGATAAAAGAAATTAATTTACTCTCTATTAAAATACTCCTTATCATTTCAATAATATGGCCAATAAATCAAGGAAAATAAGAACTATCTTTTTTATTTATTGGTTTCTCCTGTGCTACATTATCTCTGCATTGGTTTGGTGGTTCATTGCACTTTCCCAGCAGAATAATCAAATGACTTTATCAAAGATTCATCTTTTAAAACAAGAAGATGCAAAATTCGAATTACAATACACCCGAATTATTGATGAACAAAAAAGAAAAACCGCTCAATATATTGGAGAAGGTGCCATCTTTTTATTACTCATCTCTGCAGGTGCCATCTTTTTATTCAAAGCTGTAAATAAACAATTAAAAATAAGTGAACAGCAACAAAATTTCATGATGGCGATAACACATGAATTAAAGACCCCAATTGCTGTATCAAAATTAAATCTCGAAACCTTACAGAAAAGAAAACTTGATCAAACACAGCAAGATCGTTTAATAAATAATACTTTAGAAGAAGCTAATAGACTCAATGCTTTATGTAATAATCTGCTGCTTTCTTATCAAATGGAAGCCAATGGCTATAAGGTTGTTGCTGAAAAAATAAATTTGAGTGAGGTCCTTGAAAGTTGTATCAGAGATTTTACAAGTCGGTTTCCTCAAAAGAAAATTATGGCTAAAATAAATGAGGGCTTGTATATTTTAGGAGATGAATTTTTATTGCAAATGGTATTCAATAATTTAATTGATAACGCTTACAAATATTCGCCAAAAGATACTGCTATCACATTAACTGCTGATAAAGAAAATAAAGCATGTTGGGTTACTGTAATCGACGAGGGTAATGGCATTAGCCATGATGAAAAACAAAAAGTATTTAAAAAGTTTTATAGACTCGGTACAGAAGCAACACAAAAAGCCAAAGGGACCGGATTAGGATTATTTTTAGTTAAAAGAATCATTGATATCCATCAAGGTGGAATTAAGATAGAAGACAATTTCCCAAGAGGGTCAAAATTTATCATTGAATTTAAAACCATTGTGTAACTACGGGATGCAGAAAAAGAAATATTCAATACTATTGGTTGAAGATGAGGAAAACCTTCACGAAGCACTTAAGCTAAATTTGGAATTAGAAGGCTATGAAATCAGCAGTAGTTTTGATGGAGCTACCGCCTTGAAAATGATTCATAAAGAATATTTCGACTTGATTATTTTAGATGTTATGCTTCCTGAACTTGACGGCATTTCAGTTTGCGAATCTGTACGTTTACAGCATATTCTAACGCCCATTTTAATTCTAAGTGCAAAAAATAGCAGTTCAGACAGAGTCCTTGGTTTAAAAAAAGGCGCGGACGATTACTTGACCAAACCATTTAATCTTGAAGAATTGTTACTGAGAGTAGAAAAACTTATCAAAAAAAATGAGGCGCTGTCAACCAAAAGTAACCTTCAGGATGTCTATACATTCGGGGGAAACACTATTGATTTTAATGGTCTGGTTTGCAGTAATAAAAGTGGCGAGCAGATTACTTTAACAAAAAAAGAATCTATGTTATTAAAACTACTCATTGAACATAAAAATGAAGTAGTAACAAGAGAAAAAATATTGCAGGCCGTTTGGGGATATAATGTATACCCTACTACCCGAACAATCGATAATTTTATTTTAAACTTTAGAAAATATTTTGAAAAGGATAGCCGAAGCCCTGTTTATTTTCATTCTGTAAGAGGCATTGGTTATAAATTCACCAATGTGTAGTTGCTGCAATAGTTAACAGCTACAAATCGCCTAATTGTGGACGTATGATAATCTCTTCCACAACAGCTTGTGCAGAAAGATGAGCAGATGCAAAGATCATTTCTACAATATCACTGGCTTCCATGATTCTTTTATTAGTATTATCAAAACCACCCCAGGTGTCTGTCAAAACTGCTCCAGGAAATACTGCAGTTACTTTTATTCCGTGATTTTTTAATTCATGCCGCAGATTCTGACTAAATCCATTCAAAGCAAATTTACTAACGCTATATCCACCCCCACCCTGATATGCTTTTAATGATGCAATAGAACACATGTTAAAAATATGTCCCGATTTTTTGTTCATCATAGAAGGCAAAAGCGCTCTGGTAAGATGATACGCACTATAAAAATTTATATCCATCAAATTCTCCATTGCTTCATCTGGTTCATCCATACAATTTCCGGGAGTATAAATACCAGCATTATTTATTAAAATATCAGGCGTGCCAATTGTTAAACAAAATGCAGCAAATTTTTGTACTGCTGATTTTTGGGAAAGATCTGCTGCAAACAAATCAACCTGTGCATTTGAAAATTGATTCTCTATTTCTTTTTTGGCATGGAGTAAAGAATCCATATTCCTCGAGCACAATATTACCCTGTGACCAGCCGAAGCAAATTTTATAGCAGTTGCTTTTCCAATACCTCTGCTCCCTCCTGTTATTATTACTATCATACAAATAAATTAAATAATCATTAATAAGTACCTTCGCGCATAAAGTATAAAGATAAAGATCGTTTGACTAATAGTTAACAACTAATAATGAGGAAATATAATCACCTTTTTTTCGACTTGGATCATACCTTATGGGATTTTGACACCAATGCAAAAATAGCCTTGTCAGATATTTTTTATGAGTTTGACTTAAATACAAAAGTGACGGAGGATTTTAATTCTTTTTATGAAAAATATTCGCATCACAACAAGATCCTCTGGGACAGATATCAAAATGGATTTATCAGTTCAGATGAGTTGAAATGGAAAAGAATGTGGCGGACACTTTTAGAATATAAAATTGGAGATGAAGCATTGTCAAAAGAAATGGGTTATCGTTTTCTTGAAGTGCTTCCTACAAAAACAGCCATGTTTGATTATTCACTGGAGATTTTAAATTACCTAAAGCAACAAAATTATATCCTTCACCTGATTACAAATGGTTTCGAAAAAACGCAATGGAATAAATTGAGAAACAGTAAAATTGAACATTTTTTTACGCATGTCATTACCTCAGAAGCCAGTAACAGCATGAAGCCGGAAAAAGAAATATTTGATTACGCTTTACAAAAGGCGAATGCTTTATTAACGGAATCCATAATGATTGGCGATAATCTGGAGGCAGATATTAAAGGTGCTCAGAACGCAGGAATGGATGCTATTTTCGTTAACCACATCAATGCCACAACTGATATAGAACCGACTTACACTATTACACACCTTAATGAACTTGAAAATATTTTTAAATAAAAAAGCCCTCTAATTGAAGAGGGCTCTAATACTTAATTAATAAACGCTTAGTTAACTTTTGATTCAGGTTTCATTTCTGCAGTTTTTTCTTCTTTCTCTTTATCCTTACTGCAATGTTTTGATTTTTGGCAACAAGTTTTTCCTTTTGCACATTTTTTCTTTTTGTCTTTATCCTGAGCAAAAGAAATGCCAGTAATTAATAAAGCAGCCGATAATAACATTAATACTTTTTTCATAATTGATTTTTTTGATTTTTAAAAGAAAGTAAATTTATGCATTAAATGACAAAATTCAAATAGCAAATCTTGTTAAATTTATAAAATTCCGATAATCGTCACTCCCCCTTTCACTGTTTCATTTAGAGAAACATTAAGTTTAGTACCTATTGGCAATAATAAATCCACTCTACTTCCAAACTTAATAAAGCCCATTTCTTCCGTTTGCTTGACATTTTGACCAACTTTAAGGTAGTTTACGATCCTTTTAGCTAAAGCGCCAGCAATTTGTTTAACCAAGATTTCTTTAGTTCCCATTCTTAATACAACAGAATGACGTTCATTTTCTGTAGAAGATTTTGGATTCCATGCCACTAAATATTTCCCTTTATGATACTGGCTGTATAAAACTTCACCGGATATTGGATTTCTATTGACATGGACATTGGCCGGACTCATAAATATTGACACCTGTAATCTTTTGTCTTTAAAGTATTCCGGATCAACAACTTCTTCGATTACAACAACTTTGCCATCGGCCGGCGCAACAATTAAATCGTCATCAATAGTAAGTTTGCGATTTGGGATTCTAAAAAAGGAAATTATAAAAAGCCATAACACAACAGATAGTATTAGAATTGAAGTAGAAATCCAGCAATAATAACAACCCATTAATTTAAATAGTCCAAAATTTAATCCTGCTAAAAACAATGCAGTATATAAAATGGTTTTGGTACCCTCGCGATGTATAGTCATATTTTTTTTTGAATGATAAAATTACAATTAAGAAATTTAAATTAGGAGAATAAAAATAAAATAACAATATAAAGACAAACTGCAGGAACGGCAATTAGCAAAGAATCGAAACGATCCAAAAAGCCTCCATGTCCTGGCATTAAACTACCGCTGTCTTTTATATTTGCCATTCTCTTTAATTTGCTTTCCAACAAATCTCCTATCGTACCAAAAACGGCGCAAACTAAGGAAATTGTCATATTGAATTTTAAAGTGAATTCATGATTAGCGTCAAACAGAATGGTATATAATGCAATAATTGCCACACAAAGTATTACACCTCCGATAGTTCCTTCCCAGGTTTTTTTGGGAGATATTTTACTAAACGGAGTTTTGCCAATAAATGAACCCACTAAATAAGCCATCGTGTCATTAATCCAAATAGAAAAAATAATTAAACACGGTAAGACTGGATAATATTTTCCTTTAAAAATCAAATCCATGTAATGGAAATCAGAGGCCAGGCCCAGCATCATGATTACAGGAAAAATAATGTAAAAAAAGGCAGCGATATAAAATTTGAGACTATTTTTTTGATTGATTATTTTATTAATTTTCGAAAACTCCCATAAGCAACCAAATAGAATAATCATAAATAACAAACTGAATAGAAATCCATTTATTAATAACCCTGATAACATCACCGCAACAAACACCACTGCTGTTACTGCTCTCGTTTTGAATGTTTGAATATTTAGTGTCAATTTTTTTTATTTATTAAGATATGAAGGGTTGATATTTTTTTGCAAGTCTTTTGTCATTTGAAAATATTTTTGTGCCATTGCTACATTCCCTTTTCTTTCCCAGGACTTAGCCAATATCCCTAAAACTTTATCATTTTTTGGATTAAGTTCAAGTGATCTATTCCCAAAATATATAGCTTGATCATCATTACCTTTCAGATAATTCGAAATTACAAGATTTGTGGTAGTCATTTCATTTGTAGAGTCAGCAAGATAAGAACGGCCAAAATAATAAATAGCCGAATCGTAATTTTGTTGATTGGAATAAATACAAGCCAAATTATTGAGCGCATATATTTGTTGAGGTGTAGCGTCAAGAGATAGTTTGTAATACTTAATGGCTTGTGGCGTATCGTTATACATGGAATAAATAAGGCCAACTTTATAGGAAGCATCAGAGTTCATTGGGAAAATAGCCAGGCTTTTTTTATAAAAAGAAATAGAACTGTCTACATATTCTTTCCTCAAAACAACATCAGTTTCTTTTTCTGCTTTATTCATGTATTCACTGGCAAGAGCGGCATTTGTTCGGCTACTTTTGGGGGCATTCTTTGCGCCAGATTCAAACAAACTAAAATTGTCTTTCCAATCGGGACAGCGTGCATTACTTAATCCGGCGAAAACAATCATGATGAAAAAAAGCGTTGCTGAAAATACTTTTTTATTGTTGCCAGTGAATGTGATGGTATTTATTTTAAATGTGCTTGCGAGAAATTTTGTAATAAAAAAAGCGAATGCGAGCGATGGCACAAAAAGAAACCTTTCTGCAATTGTTGCTCCGTTAAGAAAGAACAGGTTGTTCGTTGGTGAAGTTGTTATAAAGAAAAACAAAATGGAAAAAGAAAGAATGGGTCTTTTTCTAAATTGTACTATTGCAATAATAAAAAGTAAAGAATAGGAGATCAATCCAGCCCAAGGTAAAATATTCGACCAGTCAACTAATGGAATTTGATTGAAAGAATAATCCCAACTCAACGGCCAGGGAACAAAAAGTAATTTTAAATTGTAAAATAAAATTTCCATCCTTGTTGCAGTTGCCTGTGCGAAAGTATTCTTTCCTGCCAAAACGTTGTCCAACAAAGGAATTTGCATGGTATGAGGTATTCCCGTACTGTTATTAAATGCCATTTGTCTCATCAATAAAAAAACAACTGCTCCTATTGAAAGCAACCCGAAAGTTATTAATGACTTTTTTAGATCGTGTTTATAAAACATGAAATAACTCAGTGGAATAACCAATGCAAAAGAAATAGCACTCTCTTTGGAAAGTAACGCCATCATAAAAAACAATACGCCGAATACACTATTTTTTTTACTGATTAATTCACCTTTTTGTTTTGGTAAAAAATTATACCATGATTTAAATGCGAATAATGCTGCTAATAATTCATCCCTGCTTTTTACACTGCAAATTACTTCCGTATGAATAGGGTGAACGGCAAAAAGAATCACCATAAAACCCAGTATTGTTTTATGAATATCAGGAAATAATTTTATCAATAGACTCAACAATACCTGAAG
Organism: Chitinophaga pinensis; assembly: GCA_943330875.1. Classification (GTDB taxonomy): domain Bacteria; phylum Bacteroidota; class Bacteroidia; order Chitinophagales; family Chitinophagaceae; genus Ferruginibacter; species Ferruginibacter pinensis_G. Next base: position 2,048 of record CALQJK010000020.1, on the reverse strand, counting down.
AAGCAATATGTATAAAATCACATTGATCAAATGTGCTTTTGCAGGCGAATTGTCTGACAATTCTTTGTCAATTGCAAAAGACAATAAGGCCAACGGACGATAGGGCTGAACGCCTGTTGTGCCATCAAATTTGTACATGCTTCCATATGCAAAAAATTCTCCAGTTGCTGAAACTCCTTTTTGAACAGACTCATGTTTTACATAAAAAATATCATCATCAAGCGTAAATTCAAAACCTGTAGATTTTACATATAATACTAAAACGATAACAGCAAGAATAATTCGAATGGCAATAGTATTACCTGATAAAGTTTCAGCTTGTTGAATCTTTGTATTGGGTGTCGATTTTTTTTGTTTCATTGACTAATAACTATTTTTTTACATTAATTATTATGGTATTTTTTTGTCCACTTTGGGATAGTCTTTATTTTTTAATCATTGAAAATGATAGTACTACACAATCAGATCACTCCCTGTTTCATTGGCCAACAACACCTGTTCTTTTGTATGTATTTTCATTTTATTCTTTTCAGAATACCGATCAAGAAAGAGAAACAATCCATACAAAATACCCAACGCAATTACACCAAACCACCAGTCTATTTTGGGGTCTAACTTAGAAACATCTATTTTTTCTTTGCTATTACTTAACACATACATCTGTATAACAGCGATGGTATTGTTCAAAAAATGAGCGATGGTATTTACCCAGATATTTCTGGTTTTATGAAACAAAAGTCCCAATACAAATCCTAAAACAATTCTACTCAAAAAAAGATACACCGACATGTGTATGAAACTAAAGATTACAGCTGTAACAATAATTGCCAGCAAAGGTTTTTTCCACCATTTTACCAGCAGTGTTTGTAATGCTCCTCTGAAAAAAAGTTCCTCAAAAAGTGCCGGAAAAAAGGCCATAATAATAATAGCTAAAAACAAATCTGGCAAGCCGCTAAGATGGCTTAATATCACGACCTGGTCATTGTAAACTTGTTCGAGATTTTTTGCCATTGCATTTATTGATGGAAAATGAGAAACAACCATTTCACTAAGATCCTGCAATGGCCCTGCCATAATATTAGCACTAAAAATGATTAAAAAACCAATTGCAACCTGGTGAAGATTGAAGTATTTATTGAATCCCAGCCAAAATGGATTTTTGCCATTACATATAAAAGAAAATAAAACAGCAGGGACGAACATCACACAAAATGTACCGGCTATTTGCAACAACCGAAGCAGTTGTACATTTTTAGGATCTTTCATGGCTTGCAACATAGCTCCTTCCAATTGAAACATCGTTGTTCCCCGAGGCACCATTTGATAGCCTATAAATAATTGTACTACACTTGCAAGAATGAGACCAAGCCCAAGAAAAAGAATCAACATTCCCAATTGCCCAACACCTGTAAATCCTTTGTTGCTTTTATATTGCATAGACCATCTTTAAGTTGTAAATTTGCAATGCAATATACAAAAATACTATGCCCAAAATTGGCAATATATCATTACCGGAATTTCCTCTTTTATTAGCCCCTATGGAAGACGTCAGCGATCCTCCATTCAGAGCTGTGTGTAAAGACAACGGAGCAGACTTGATGTACAGTGAGTTTATCAGCAGTGAAGGTTTGATAAGAGATGCTATTAAAAGCAAGCAAAAACTCGACTTTAGTGAAGAAGAACGACCATTTGGCATTCAGATTTTTGGCGGCGATGAAGAAGCGATGGCGATGAGTGCAAGAATATGCGAGACTGTAAATCCGGATTTGGTAGATATCAACTTTGGCTGCCCTGTAAAAAAAGTCGTAAGTAAAGGTGCTGGTGCAGGAGTATTGAAAGATATTGATTTGATGATTCGTTTAACCGAAGCCGTTGTAAAAAGCACGTCCTTGCCCGTAACCGTAAAGACAAGACTAGGCTGGGATGACCAATCAAAAAATATAGAAGAAGTCGCTGAAAGATTACAAGATGTTGGGGTAAAAGCGCTGTCTATTCATGGAAGAACCAGGGCTCAATTATACAAGGGCGAGGCAGACTGGGCCTTGATT
>CALQJK010000019.1:0-13792 GCA_943330875.1 Chitinophaga pinensis | reverse complement strand
CATTGTCAGAATTGTGCCGGAATGTAATTTCAAATCAGATCCAATATTTGACCGCCAAACCTGAGGCCAGCGGAATTTACTATCTGTAGCATTGTAATAATCACTAAACGGATTTCCTATATGATTTCCTATCCAAACAAATGGAAATCTTCCCGTAAATAAACCTGTTCCGCCTCTAACCTGTAAGGTTTTATTTCCTCTTACATCCCAGTTGAATCCAAGTCTTGGTGATGGCAATGTACCCTTTGGTAGTCTAGTGTTGTCTAATTGTTTTCCAACGCCATTGGTAATGGGATTTCCGTTGGCATCAAATAAAACCAACGGGTCGTTGTTGGGTACCGTTGGAGAACCTGTTATATTGGCACTTTCATAACTCGTATTATAAATGGAAGACTTGTCTATTCTTAAACCATAGGTTAATTTAAATCTTTTGCTTATTTGCCAGTCATCCTGAATATAAGCAGATAACTGAGCTACGGTTAAATAATACCAAGACCATTGATCAGCCACAGCGCGATTCTGTGCATACGATACGTCCGCATCTAATGGATAAGCCCCAAATACAGAATTACCGCCAACAGGCACGCTATCCTTAAACATTTGTATGTCGATATTACTAAATACTGTTGCGCCATACCCCGTAAGATTAAAACTGTTGGAAAATTGGAATGATTCGTATGAAAGACCCATTGTAATGGTATGATGTGCTTTATAAATAGTGACATCATTTGTGGCCTGAAAAGCTTTTTGATTTAAAATATTATTAATAGAAAAAGGTTCGTGGCCTGCTATAATATATCTTGTCCCGTATTTTGTAATATTAATTACCGGAAAAGGGGTTGAGAAAGGAACCCTTTTATCATTAAAGCTTGTGTACACAATTCTTAATTTATTTGCAAAGTTTCCGTTCCAGTTTGATTTTAATTCAGTGCTGAACGAATTTAATTTATTAATGATTTTATACCCTGAATTTTGAAATTGCATGGTGGTATAATCTGGTCCTCTTCTTCCAAGCGCATTGGGATGTGCAGGTTTTTCTTTTGAAGCATCAAGACCATTATATGTGAATGATAATTTATGAATACTATTGATGTTCCAGTCAAATTTTGCCAGCCATTTATAATTTTTCTGTTCGTGGCTATATCCTTGGTAGGCTCCGGTTTCATAACCGAATCTTGTTTTTAAAATATTGCTTACTGCTATCATGTCTTCCTCAAGCACTCTTGAAGTGTTTGGTAATCCTGCATTACTGGAGTTTCTTGCCCGATATGCAGAAACTTCATCGCTGCGTTGTTCTGTTTCTATGTTAGCAAAATAATATAATTTATTTTTTATAATCGCTCCGCTCATTGAAGCGCCGCCTTGAAACTGTGATAGATTGGGAATATTAAATGTTGTTCCATCAACTTTTTTTCCTGTCATGGATTGATTTCTGAAAAAACTGTAAATCGTTCCTGTTGTTTTATTACTTCCGGATTTTGTTACAGTATTAATGCCGGCTCCTGTAAATCCTGCTTGTGTAACATCATAAGGAGCGATATTTACTTGTATCTGATCAATAGCATCTAAGGAAACAGGTTGCGCATTGGTTTGACCTCCAGGTGTTGGGGCGTCTAATCCAAATGGATTATTAAAAATCGCTCCGTCCAACGAAAAATTATTGTACTGGCCATTTCTTCCGGCAAATGACATTCCGTTATAAGTAGAAGACGCTGATGGTGTTAATCTTAAAAAGTCGTCGGCAGATCTTGATATCGTTGGTAATATTTTTAATTGTCTGCTGCTAATATTAGTAGAAGCGCCGGTTTTTTTATTGTCAAAAATGCTGGAATTATTACGTACAACAACTGTATTTAATATTTGAGCATCTTTTTCTTCCAATACAAATTCTAAACTATTATTCAATCCGAGCTGAAGATAAATATCATTAAAAATTGCCTCTTGATAACTAATATGACTTACCGTTATTTTATACGGTCCTCCGACCCTTAAATTAGACAAGGTAAAACCGCCACCAGATTTTGTTAATAATTTTTGTTGAATGCCGGCTTCTTGAAATGCTATAATAACCGTGGCTCTGTCTATCGACGACCCTTTTTTATTATTAACCACCCCAGAAAGAGTAGCTGTAGTAACTTGAGCAGTTATCATAAACTGGAATAATAAAAGGACTCCGGTAATAATGATTGATTTCATAATAGATAATATTTTTGTCTAACTAGAAAATTAAAAAAGTTGATAAATATAAGGGTAAAGTTTGTGATTGAAATAAAAGCACCTTAAATCCTGTATTCCTTTTCAGGTGCTAATTTTTTATTATTAATTAAGGCACTAAAAAAATAACTTAATTTTAAAGAATAACTTGGACGTATATATTGGATAAAATGCCCTGTGAATAAGGCTTTTTAAAACTATTCACACACCCTGTGTTAATAACAAGTATAAATGTGGACATCTGTTGATTTTAAGAAAATAAAAAAGGATAAAATGTGAATTAATTCTTGCCAGATAATTAATAATAATAATAACCTTTATTTATTTACAAACTATCCCTATTGTATTAACATGTTTTTTTTATTTTTTGTCCATATTATTTTCCACAGTATTTTTTATCAACCTGTGTTAATTAAAATTATAATTGTTTATTAATAACAGCAATAACAAGTATAAATATCACTTACTCTTTAAAAAATAATAATGTTAATTTCTTGTTTATAACGGTTAATAATTTCATTTATTTAATTTTACAATACTTAAGGTTTTCGAATTTTACACATATTAACACCCCTAGTAGTAATAAGTGATTATATAAATAAATAGTATTAATACATATTATGGTAGATATTAACAATGAAATTTTAAAAAATAATTCCATTCTTCAAAATGGTTTTTTTGATATAGCTTTAGATCCTACACTCGATTTATTTAAAGAAATCAATAAACTTAAAAAAGAAAAAAATGCGATTATTCTGGCACATTATTATCAAGATGCCGACATTCAAGATATTGCTGATTTTATTGGTGATAGTTTAGGATTAGCTCAGGAAGCAGAAAAAACTAATGCAGCCATGATTATTTTTGCAGGTGTTCACTTTATGGCTGAAACGGCTAAAATTTTAAATCCTACAAAAAAAGTATTATTACCAGATTTGAATGCAGGTTGTTCTTTAAGTGATTCTGCACCGGCACATTTATTTAAATTATTTAAAGATAAATATCCAGACCATACTATTATTACGTACATCAATTGTAGTACAGAAATGAAAGCACTCAGTGATATTATTTGTACTTCAACAAATGCAAAAGCTATTATAGATAGTTTACCTAAAAACGAAAAAATAATTTTCGCTCCAGATAAAAATCTAGGTGCTTACCTAAATAAAATTACTGGTCGTGACATGATTTTATGGAATGGAGCTTGTATGGTCCATGAAATTTTCAGTTTAGAAAAAATAACAAAACTCAAAATCAGACACCCAAAAGCAAAATTAATCGCACATCCTGAATGCGAATCAGAAATATTAGCGCTAGCAGACTATATAGGGAGCACTACAGGACTTTTGAGATTTTCCCAACTAGATAATAGTAAAGAGTTTATTGTGGCAACAGAAGCCGGTATTTTACATCAAATGCAAAAATCTTGTCCGGATAAAATCTTTATTCCAGCACCACCAACAAATTCCTGTGCTTGTAATAATTGTCCTTACATGAAATTAAATACGCTTGAAAAATTATATATATGCATAAAATATGAAACGCCAGAAATAATAATAGAAGAAAATCTAAGAATCGCTGCAAAACTACCTATTGATAGAATGATGCATATTAGTAAAAAAATGGGGTTATAATATTATTTCAAATAAGACCTAATTCGCTCTCTTACATTTTCACGAATATTCATGTAAAACAAATTAATATCACCAATATGATAATTCTTTTTAAAAATAAAAAGTCTTCCAAATATATATGGCTTACAAACCCATAAAATATTTCCTTTTATTTGCGCATCAACAACCTTTGGAATAATCTTATTAAATTTTGTAAGTACTCCACCTTTATTCAATTTTTCATTTGCTAAATTTTCATCCATTGTCCATGTTAATGGATTTACAACAACACTTTTAAATTTTTCTTCTTTTATAAAATTAGGTTGGTAACCTTTTTTGTATGTTCTCCAAGCAACAAAACAACCTGTCTGACTGGAATGACTACATGGTGGTATTTTAGTAAAATAAGTATCTGGAACTGGCATACCAATTATATACGCACATACTAATTTTTTATACAAAGGTTTATTTTCAAAAAATTCTTTTAATAATCTTGCTGCATGTTTAGTACCCTGACTATGTGAAGCAATAATTATTGGTTTATTATTATTAAAATGTTCAAGATAATACTCAAAAGATTTTTTGATATCTGCATATGCTGTATCAAAATATACTTGTGCTTTTGTACTATCAATAAAAAAGGAATTTATATGTGCTTGTCTATATCTTGGTGCAAATACGCTGCTATTTTCATTAAAGACACTTGCCTGGTATAAAATAGTAGATTGGTCTGTTTTTGAATTTAAATCTTCATCAGTTACTGAAGCATTCCAATCATTAAAAGGACTATTAATATAGGTCGTAGGATGAATAAAAAAAACATCTACTAAAGAGTCATTATCCCTGCTATTTTTTATATCACTTGGAATACTATCAGCATAATCTTTTTTCCATGGATGCGCTGCCCAATTTTTTAGATTACTATAATCAGGAATTCCACTATTTTGAATAATATTTTTTGTATTTAATTCTTGGCCTTTTGTATAAAAAAAGACAAATAACAAACCAAGTGAAATAATTGTTTTTCTAATAATTAAATAAGTTTTGTAATTTCTCATCTTTAAAACTAATTTAAATATTTTTAGCACCATAATTACAACGAAAATAAATTGTCCATAAAACACCACATACAATTTCTTAAAGATGTATTTATTTACACCCTTTCAGCATTTGGCGGCCCACAAGGCCACATGGGAATGTTATTAAAGACGTTTGTTTTAGAAAAAAAATATCTAACAGAAGAAGAATTAGTTGATTATTATTCTTTCTGTCAATTACTTCCAGGAGCTTCAAGTACTCAAATTATTGGGTTAATTGGTTATAAGCGTGGTGGTATTGTCCTCTCTATTCTTACGCTATTAATTTGGATTATTCCTGCCTGTATTTTTATGGGAGCTTTTTCCTTTTTCATTACGTCTTCTAAATATGAATATCTTACAGCATCTGTTTTTAGATTTATACAACCTATGGCTATTGGTTTTTTAGCATTTGCAACCTATAAAATGTATTTTCTTTCCATAAAAAATACGATTACTCAAATCATCATGTTATCGTCTACGGTACTTACTTTTTTATTTTTTAAATCTCCCTGGATTTTTCCACTTCTAATAATACTGGGCGGAATCGCTACTAATTTTAGTGACAAAAGAATTCCAAAAGATATTTACACTAAACCAAATAAAATATCTTGGAATAATGCCTGGTTGTTTATACTTATTTTTCTTTTTGCTGGTATTCTTAGTGAATCGGCAAGGAGCAAAGAATGGCCAAACAGAAAAGCATATAATCTATTTGAAAATTTTTATAGATTCGGAAGTATTGTTTTCGGCGGTGGAGATGTATTAATTCCAATGATGCTAGATCAATATGTGGCGAGACCTCAAAGTAAAAATCCACAAGAGCAGCATAAGAATGCTATTACCATAGAACAACCACAGTTATTAACAGGGTATGGAATAGTAAGAATAATACCTGGACCAGTTTTTTCAATTGGTTCTTATGTAGGTGGTGTTGCTTTACAAGATCAAGGCAAAAAAATGCATTTGCTTGGTTGTATTATTGGGTCAGTTGCAATCTTTTTGCCGAGTATTTTATTGTTATTTTTTCTCTTTCCTATTTGGGAAAATTTAAAAAGGTATGTTACTGTATTTCGTGCTTTGGAAGGTATTAATGCGGTTATTGTAGGGTTAATTTTTGCAGCTTCATTATTTTTATTAAAAGGAATACTCTTACCAGGTCTTAATCTTATCACATTCTACAATCTTTTTATAATATTTGGTACTTTTTTACTGCTAAGATTCACCAAATTACCTAGTCCGGTTATCGTATTATTATGTTTATTGTTAGGATGGATTTTCTGATGCTGATAAATAATACCCCATTTTTTCTATCTCTTCTTTTACAACATCTGGAACCAAATATCTAATCGATTTCCTTTCTTTAATTAGTTTGCGAATATAGGTAGATGAAATTAATAAAGCTGGCCCATCAATAATAGTAGTTTTGGCCATTTCAAGAGGTTGAATGTCAAAGCCAGGTCTTTTGTAAATATAGAATTCGTGGTTTTCTAAAATTGATTTACTATTCTTCCATCTTTCAATATTTTGAAATCCATCACTCCCCATTATTATAGCAAATTCTTTTTCAGGATATTTCTCCCGTAAATAGGTTAATGTATTAATAGTGTATGATGGCTTTGGTAAGTTAAATTCAACATTACTTGCTTTAATTTTATTTTCCGCCTCAATCGCAAGTTTAATTAATTGTAAACGATGGTTTGCATTCAGTAAAGTATTTTCTTTTTTAAAAGGGTTTTGAGGAGAAACAACAAACCACACTTCATCTAAATAGTGGTTCTCAATAATATTTTTAGCTATTATTAAATGTCCGATATGAATAGGATTAAAAGATCCGAAATACAAACCCACTTTCATTAATATAAATTTATATATAATGTATAATAATTATATAAACAATTCTACTGTAATACTTTCTGCTTCATCTAATCTTAAACTTAATTTATAACCGGCTATGGCTATTGAAATAGGATCTTTAAATGGAGCAATTTGTTCGATACTTATTTTCTCACCAGGCATACATCCCATTTCCATTAATTTGATATAAAGGTCTTCATTCTCAACAGATCTAATTATTGCAGTATCTCCCTCTTTTAATTCAGTAAGTTTCTTGTACATTTTTTGGTCTGAATAATTTACGTAAAGTTAAATGAATGATATTCTTATTAATTTCGAAAAAAGAAAAAGTCAATGCGAATAAGATTTAATTTTTTAAATAAGATTTCTCTTTCTAACAGAACAAAATTAAAGCAATTTGTATATGCTTTAACCCAATCTGAAAAAACTGCAATTGGCGATTTAAATATTATTTTTTGTTCGGATGAATATTTATTAAAAATTAATAACGAGTTTTTACAGCACAATTATTATACTGATATTATCACATTTGACCTCTCCTCCAAAAATGACACAGAAAAGACGGTTGAGATATATATAAGTACTGAAAGATTAAAGGAAAACGCTAACAACTTCAACACATCGCTTCAAATGGAGTTACACAGAGTCATTTTTCATGGCGTTTTACATATTTGTGGATACAAAGACAAGTCAAAAGTAGATAAGGAATTAATGAAAAGTATGGAAAATAAATACCTTAATAAATACTTTAAGTAGCCGTATGTTCCATGTGTAACAATCATGAAAGCCACCTCGTTTCACGTGGAACGTAAAATGGTTGGAATCCCTGTTCCACGTGGAACATAATAAAAATCTCAATTGTATATTTGTGTATAATGTTAAGTAATTACGATATAATAGTAGTAGGAGCCGGCCACGCTGGTTGCGAAGCTGCCGCCGCCGCCGCGAATTTGGGTAGTAAAACCCTGCTTGTTACCATGAATATGCAAACGATAGCTCAAATGAGTTGTAATCCTGCAATGGGAGGGATTGCGAAAGGGCAAATTGTTAAGGAAATAGATGCTTTAGGTGGATATAGCGGAATAGTGACGGATAAAAGTATGATTCAATTTAGAATGCTTAATCGTTCTAAGGGACCAGCAATGTGGAGTCCAAGAGCTCAAAGCGATAGAATGCTATTTGCTTCAACCTGGAGGGAAATGCTTGAACAAACCCCAAATCTTGATTTTTACCAAGACATGGTAAAAGAATTGATCATTGAAAATGGGAAAGTTACTGGAGTTGTTACGGGAATGGGCCATAAAATCGCTAGTAAAGCAGTTGTACTTACTAATGGAACCTTTTTGAATGGAGTTATTCATATTGGCGAAAAGAATTTCGGTGGTGGCAGGGTAGCAGAAAAAGCAGCAACTGGAATTACTGAACAGCTTGTTGCTCATGGTTTTGAAAGCGAACGCTTAAAAACGGGAACGCCACCAAGAATAGATGGCAGAAGCTTAGATTATTCCAAAATGGAAGAACAAAAAGGAGATGATCAAATTGTTGGGTTTAGCTATTTAAATAAACCAACCTTAAAACCGGAAAACCAACGCAGTTGCTGGATAACATATACCAGTAGTGAGGTGCACAATGTTTTAAAAGAGGGTTTTGAATCTAGTCCCATGTTTCAAGGAAGAATACAAGGAACCGGGCCAAGATATTGTCCAAGTATAGAAGATAAAATTAATAGGTTCGCGGAACGTGATAGACATCAATTATTTGTTGAACCTGAAGGATGGAATACAATTGAAATATATGTTAATGGATTCTCGACTTCTTTATCAGAAGAGGTTCAGTTTCAAGCACTTAGAAAGGTTCCGGGTTTTGAAAACTGTAAAATGTTTAGACCAGGCTATGCAATTGAGTATGATTTTTTTCCGCCCACCCAACTCTCTTTTACGCTTGAGACAAAAATGATAGAAAATCTATTTTTTGCCGGACAAATAAATGGAACAACTGGATATGAAGAAGCGGCATGTCAGGGATTAATGGCTGGAATTAATGCACACCAAAAAGTCAATAATCTACACCCTTTAATCTTAAAAAGGAGCGAAGCTTATATTGGGGTTTTAATTGATGATTTAATAAACAAAGGAACCGATGAACCATATCGAATGTTTACCAGTAGAGCAGAATTCAGAACATTATTAAGACAAGATAATGCCGATATGCGACTAACAGAAATTAGTTTTAATCTTGGTTTAGCAAGTCAGGAGAGAATGGAAAATGTCAAGAAGAAAATAGACCAGGTAGAACAAATAAAGAACATTTTAAATAAAATAAATATCGACCCTGTTGAAGTAAATGATTATTTAATTAGCGTACACTCTTCACCGTTATTATTAAAACAAAAAGCGGCTCAGATTTTATTAAGGCCAAATGTCGATTTAAAATCAATGATGAAAGCAATTTCTACTTTATTTGAATTGTTACATCAGTTTGATGAAGATTCCCTTGAACAAGCAGAAATCCAGTTGAAATATGATACGTATATTGTAAAAGAAAAAGAGCTTGTTGAAAAGATGAGCCAACTGGAAAACTTAATCATTCCAGATAATTTTAATTATGAAAAACTGGTTTCATTAAGTACCGAAGCGCGGCAAAAGTTTTTAAAAATAAAACCAAGAACACTAGGACAGGCATCAAGAATATCTGGAGTAAATCCAAGTGATGTACAAATCTTAATGTTGTATATGGGAAGATAATTAAATTGAAAATAATTTATGATTTTAAAAGAAGACATTTTTAGTAGCGTTAAAGAACTATTAAATGGGCTGTCCATTAAAATAAAATCAATAGACAACCAGCGGCCATGGGGTGGTTTTTTTGTAATTGATGAAACAGACGCACCTAAATTTATTAATCATTTTTTTCCAACAATCAATATTGATCCTATTGCAACATTTAAAGTAAGTCCTAAAATATTATTGGTTGAACCAAATAAAAAACTAAGTTGGCAATATCATCATAGGCGATCAGAAATTTGGAAACTTATTGATGGGGAAGCAGGATTAATAAGAAGCGAAACAGATGATGAAACACTTCTTTATAAACTAACGCAAGGAGAAATAATAGAATTAAAAAAAGGAGAACGCCATCGTTTAATTGGATTAGAAAACTGGGGCGTGCTGGCAGAAATATGGATTCACACTGATATTCATCACCCGAGTGATGAAGAAGATATTATTAGATTACAAGACGATTTTGGAAGACAGCATGGTGGAGAAAAAAATTAGTTTTGTAATTGATAAACGCCTCCACCGATAGAAAAAGAAATCTTCAAAACATTATAAAAGTAAACATCATTAGGTTTAGAAAAACCTCTTCTATCACCAAGCCTTTTAGCAAAAGGGGTTCCTTCTTCTCTGTAAGAAAGTTCGGCTGTTTTTGGACCAACCAAAGTTGCTAATTTATCTAATGAAACATAAGTTGAACTCACATCATCTAAATAGTCTGTAGTTGTAAATCTATAACCAGCTTCATAGCATAGTTGAATATCATCGTTTACATTCCATTTGAACCCTACCCCAATAGGCAAACAAAATTGATACAAAGAATAATTTTTTCTATCAGGAAAATCACCTAATCCCTGACCCTCAGTTTTTAATGGTTGTAAAAATGTTTTATTTCCAGCATTATCGAAAGTGTATGGATTAAAATGAAACAGGCCAATCCCGGCAAAAATGTATGGAGTGTATTCATAGACTTCGTCAAATTCACTATGAAGTTTTAAAAAATTATATTCAACGGCTGCTGATAATTCAATAATGTGGCTTTTAAAATTGAGGTTCCTCGCAATTAATTCTGGATCTTTATTTTTCTGATCATCCCCATAAATTCTTCCATAACTTAAACCAGCCCTAAATGTAAATTTATCACTAATATCTTTCTTAGCATTTACACCTATACATGGGCCAAGTCGCTTCAAAGGGAAATTCCCTTGAACTAAATCTCCATTATAGGAAGATGTCCCTGCCATTACTTCTAATTTCCAATCTGTTACATAAGATTGTGCCCACAACTTAAAAAAAGAAGCAAATAAAATAACAACAACTAATACTACACGCCTCAACATAAGAAATAATTTAATGCAAAAGTAGATACTTTTTTGTAATGTATGTAATTTTTACTTTATTTTTATGAACAAGAAATTTTATAAAATGAAAAAACTACTAATTTTATTGCTTCTGCCAACTATTGTTTCTGCACAGAACAGTATCATTAAAACAAATCTATGTGGATTAGCATTAAAAAACTACAACCTCACGTATGAAAGAAGTATAGCAAGAATCATGTCATTATCGGTAGGATTAAGATATATGCCTAAATCAACCGTTCCATTAAAATCAACTATAGAAAAAGTTATAGACAATCAGGATTTTAGAATTAATGATTTTAAGATGGGTAATACTGCAATTACAGGCGAAGCTAGATTTTATTTAGGGATTAAAAAAATGAGCGGATTTTATATGGCACCATATTTTAGATATGCCAATTTTGACTTTACAATACCCATCAAAAATCCTAATTCCACATCGGCTGAATCAATATTGTTTAATGGAAAGATTTCTTCCTATAGTGGCGGATTATTATTAGGAATGCAATATAGGATACTAAAAAAATTCGTAATTGATATTTGGACAATTGGGGGTCATTATGGTAGTAGCCAAGGCACAATTACAGCAACTAATATAAATCCAAGTATGGAAGAAGGTAGCCCAGAAAGAAATGAATTACAAAAAACACTTGATAATTTGAATGATGCAGGCCCTTTTAAATTTGAAGGAAAAGTAACATCGCCAACAACTGCTGAAATAAAATCAACAGGCCCATGGTTTGGACTTCGCTCTTTTGCCTTATCAATAGGGTACAGGTTTTAAAAAAGAACCAGCTATTTATTAACAACTGGCTCTCTCGTAATTAAGAAGCGGCTTTTGCCCCAAGTAATAATAATTCGTTCACTTGAATTTCTGTTACGTATTTTTTATTGCCCTCTTTATCCAGATAGTCTTTTGTAATTAACTTGCCTTCCAAAGCAATTTCTACACCCTTATCTAAATACTTCTCTGCTACATCAGCAACTTTCCCCCAAGCAATTACATTATGCCATTGGGTTTCTTTTACTTTTTCTCCTTTGACATTTGTGTAAATTTCATTTGTTGCAACAGAAAATTTCACCAGCTTTTTACCGGTATCTGTTTTTTTAACTTCTGGTTTTTTACCAAGATTTCCAATCAGTTGAACTTTGTTTCTTAACGAGTACATAATTTTTTATTTAATTGTTAATAATAAATGAATTGTCATTAGTTGGCGCCTTAATAATGACAGCGCAAAAATGGTATTCAATATGGATATTATTCTTGTTTATTCGTTTGTTGTTGAAAATACGCGAATGAAAGCGTGTAAAAACGGAAAACAGAAAGCTGTTTCATTGTAATTTTCTATAGTAAAAAACATACAATGATAATTACAGCAACAGAAACAAAAGAATGCCTTACCTGTAGAAAAGTAATCAGGGGAAGAGTTGATAAAAAGTTCTGCAATGATTATTGTCGCAACGTGTTTAATAATTGTCTAAAATCGCCAACAAATAATCTCGTTAGAAATATTAATAATTTTCTTGGAAAAAACAGAAGGGTGCTGGAATCTCTTTTGCCTGAAGGCGAAATGATGGTTAAGATAAAAAAAGAAAAATTATTGCAACAGGGATATTATTTTAAGTACTCCACCCATCTTTACAAAAACAAAACAGGAACGACCTACCATTACTGTTATGATTATGGAGTTATACAATTGGAAAACGACTGGGTTTTAATAATAAAAAACAGCAGTGAAAATGATTAAGCAGAAAGTTTTAGTTCTCCTTGTGTATATTGTTGTGTCAATTCTTTTATAGGTGTCATCGGACCTACAATATCCTCTTCTTTAATTTGTATTCTGTTTACCACATCTCTAATAGTAGAAACTCTTTGAATGGTATAAGGGATCGTATCTAGTCCGGAAACAAATCGCAGCATATAATTATAAATGCCAATTAAATTTCCAGCAAGGATGGTTGTTCCAAAAACATTTGAGGAAATCATTAATGATCCTGCGATAACGATTAAGACCATCGTTTCTATTATACCAAAATTCCATGCTTCTTTATCTGAAATTTTAATTTGCCAACGTCTAAGTTTATTGTAATGGGTTTTTATAGAATCATTGTTTCCTAAAGAAATGACGTTTACTTCTTTTTCTAATTCGTCGTTTTTAAATTTTGTGAGCGACCTCATTTTTTTTCCATAAAAGTAACTGATAAATAAAACAGGAATTAGAATGAAAAAACAAACCAGCACAACTTCCTTATCATAGAAATACAATAAAATTATGGAACCTAATATATTAAAGATGGCTTCAATGATATAAGGAAGATCTGATTCTAAGAAATCGACTAACTCACGGGAAAGCGTAGAGTGCGCACTTAGTTTTGATACCTCTGAAATTGAATAATTACGAGATAAAAAACGCGTGACTAAGGAAGTGTAAATTGCAGTGTATGTTCGGGTGTCATACATATGTCTTATGGTTCCAATTATTAACCAGCAAAAATGAATAACGGATAGGATAATTAACCCACGATAACTTCCTACAATTAAATCATTGACTGCCATTCCTAAAAAGAAAGGTCTTAAAAGCGCCCCGAACATTTCCAGAGAAAATAACGAATATGTTATTCCGAGCTTTATTCGGTAGGTCTTCATTATTTTACCTATGATTTCCAATCCATGCATATGTATACCATTTAAAAAATTAAAATAAACGACGAATTACCCTGGTTAGAATTGGGTGTGGTTAAACCCAGATTTTGCAGTTGAAATCTATTACAAGAAAAAAATGCTGCAAAGACGAGCGTTTGATTGATTTTTTGATCTTATCATAGTTCACTATGTTTTCGACCAAAAAACCGGCTCAACCACTCGTCTTTATTGCCTTTTTCCCTTTCATCACGAT
>CALQJK010000018.1:0-13888 GCA_943330875.1 Chitinophaga pinensis | reverse complement strand
GCCGCCTTAGCTATCATTGTTAGAAAAGAATTATTAATCCCAATATTTTGTATGGTGTTTTTGATTGAAAATCTGAGCGTGATGATTCAGGTTAGTTATTTCAAATACACCAAACAGAAATATGGTGAAGGCAGAAGGGTTTTTTTAATGAGCCCTCTACATCATCATTTTCAGAAGAAAGGTCTTCATGAAAGTAAAATTGCTGTGCGTTTTTGGATTGTGACGATTTTGAGCGTGGCACTTGCAATTGTGACCTTGAAATTGAGATAAAGATTTTGGAATTAATAAAGAATTGTTTTTAAAGTTAATCAGCAACCCTTAGAAAATTACTACCCATTAAATTCGATGCTTTTGAAGAACCATTTTTTCAAAACTCCGTTGGATTTCACAGTGCAACCATCTGTGAAATCCAAAGTTGAAGCGAAAAAAAGAATGTCCTAAACCAACAAAACATTTAAGGTCTGTCCTGTAAATGTCAATACCATTGAAGAACCTTTTTAATCCTACTGAGATTATAAATGGAGTACTATCCGTTTGAATACTCAGTAGGATCAAATTGAACACAGTATTTAATTATCTAAAAACTAAATGAAAAAAAGATTAGTCATACTTGGAGCTGGTGAGAGCGGTGTAGGCGCAGCGCTTCTTGCTAAGCAAAAAGGCTTTGATGTTTTTGTAAGTGATGGTGGATCTATCGCAGACAGCTACATTAAAGAACTGAATGACCATCACATTTCATTTGAGCAAGGCGGACATCATGAACAACTTATTCTTAATGCAGATGAAGTTGTGAAAAGTCCTGGTATTCCTGAAAAGGCATTGATCATCAAAAAAATAAGAGAGAAAAACATTTCAATCATCAGCGAGATTGAATTTGCCTATCGGTATATCGGTAATAGCAAGATTGTAGCAATTACAGGAAGTAATGGCAAAACGACCACTACTGCTTTGACCTATCATATTTGTAAACATGCAGGTCAGGATTGCGCATTGGTAGGTAATATTGGATTTTCATTTGCACGTCAGGTGGCTCAGGATCCAAAGCCAATCTATGTTGCAGAGATTAGTTCTTTTCAATTGGATGACATTGTGACCTTTCGTCCGCAAGTGGCAGTAATCACGAATATTACAGAAGATCATTTAGACAGATATGATTACAAAATAGAAAATTACATTTCGAGTAAATTTAAAATAACAGCAAACCAGCAAGAAGAAGATGTCTTCATTTTTAATCTTGATGACAAAACCACAAACGAATATCTTAATCACTATCCCATAAAATCAACCCAAGCTCCCATCACTATGAGTAAAGAATTGCCACAAGGTGCCTATTTGACAAATGCAAAAATGTATCTCAAATGGAAGAACGAAGAAATGCAGATGAGTGTAGAGGATTTTGCCATAAAAGGAAAGCACAATCAATATAACAGTATGGCAGCAAGTATGGCAGCAACAGCGTTGGATATACGCAAAGAAAAAATCAGAGAAGCATTACAAACATTTGAGAGTTTACAACATCGAATGGAGAAAGTCGCTACCATCAAAGGGGTGGAGTTTATTAATGACAGCAAGGCTACTAACGTCAACAGCACCTGGTATGCATTGGAAAGTATGAACAAGCCTGTGATTATGATTCTTGGCGGCGTGGATAAAGGAAATGATTATAATGTTTTGAAAGAATTGGTTTCAGAAAAAGTAAAAGCTATTATTTGTATGGGAACAGATAATACCAAAATTCATGAAGCCTTTGGAGATATTGTACCGTTGATTGTCGATACTTTAAGTGCTAAAGAGGCCGTTCAATCTGCGTTCCATTTTGCAAATAAAGGAGAGGCTGTTTTACTTAGTCCTGCATGCGCAAGTTTTGACTTATTTAAAAATTATGAAGACAGGGGCAACCAGTTTAAGGAAGCTGTTCGGGATTTATAATAACGAATACAAGCATTGATAACCGGATTAATAATGTTCTTGAAATAAAATAATGACGTCATTTAAAAATAGATTAAAAAACTTTTTGGGTCTTTCTGATGAAAGCGAATTAGCTGTTGCTGCACCCTTTAAAAATATCGGGGATGTTCCAGCAAATATTGTAAACAAAACGAGAGGAGATAAAGCGATTTGGGCTATTGTGCTAATACTGACTTTAGCTAGTTTGTTATTAGTATACAGCAGTACGGGTTCATTGGCGTATAGAATGAGCAGATCTACAGAGAGTTATTTATTCAAACAATTTGCTTTTATATTAGTAGGTTTAGTGGTGATTTATTTTGCTCATAGGGTTAATTACACGTTCTTTTCAAAATTGGCGCTGTATATTTTTCTACTATCAATTCCTTTGTTGATTTATACTTTGTTTTTTGGAGTTGAATTAAATGCGGGAAGCAGATGGATAAAATTGCCAGTAATCAACATGACCTTCCAAACTTCTGATTTGGCGAAGCTTGCGTTGTTTATGTATATGAGTAGAATGTTGAGTAGAAAGCAACTTGTTATCAAGAGTTTTTTCAAAGGTTTTGTGCCTATAATCGTTCCTGTTTTAATAATATGCTTGTTGATTGCACCTGCAAATCTCTCCACTGCAATGCTCATTTTTGGCACAAGTATATTATTGATGTTTATAGGAAGGGTAAGTACAAAGCATCTTTTATTGACAATTGGAATTGCATTGTTACCTGTTGTGATGTTAGTGAGTGTTGCTGTTTCTAATTATGACAAAGAGACGCACCAGGCAAAAAAACTTCCGGCATTTTTAGCTTCAGGAAGAATACCAACCTGGGTAAGCAGGATACAGACTTTTTTGTATAGCAAGAAAGATGATGATGGCGAAAAAACTTATCAAATCAATCAGGCAAAAATTGCCATTGCAAATGGTGGTTTTTTGGGTCTTGGTCCTGGTAATAGTGTTCAAAGAAATTTTTTGCCGCATTGTTACAGTGATTTTATTTATGCTATTATTATAGAAGAGTATGGATTGTTTGGTGCAGCATTCATGTTGTTTATTTACTTGTTGTTTTTATTCAGATGTATCAGAATTTATAGAAAATGTCCATTTGCTTTTGGCGCATTCCTTGCCTTAGCATTGAGTTTTACCTTGGTTATTCAAGCTATTGCCAATATGGGTGTTAATGTGAGTTTGTTTCCCAATACCGGCGTTACGCTCCCGTTGGTAAGTATGGGGGGAAGTAGTTTTTTCTTCACATGTGTTTCTATTGGAATTATTTTAAGTGTAGCAAGAAATGTGGAGCAATTGGAGGGATCGCAATTGGAAAAAATTGAAGAACAAGCAACGGCTGCAACTGTAACTGAAGCTTAAATGGGTAATAGCAAAATTTGAATCATGTCAGGCAAGAGATTTATAATAGCGGGAGGAGGTACTGGAGGACATATTTTTCCGGCTATTGCCATTGCTCATGCGATAAAAAAGATAGCGCCAGATTCGACCTTTCTTTTTATCGGTGCAAAAGGAAAAATGGAAATGGAAAAAGTACCACAGGCGGGATATGAAATTGAGGGGTTAACGATTGCAGGATTTAATAGAAGTTCTTTGATAAAAAATATTGGATTGCCTTTTAAACTTATCCAAAGTTTTATTCAGGTTTCCAGTATCATAAAAAGGTATAAGCCGGATGCCATTATCGGTGTTGGAGGATACTCGAGTTTTCCAGTATTGAGGTATGCTCAATCTAAACGGATTCCAACATTTATTCATGAAGCCAATTCTTTTGCTGGAAAAAGTAACATGATGCTCGGTAAAAAAGCCGCAATAATTTTTACAGCGACAGATGGAATGGAAAGATTTTTCCCGTGCGCTAAAATTATTGTTAGCGGAAATCCTGTAAGAACATCGATTGTAAAGATGGCGGTTAGTAAAGCGGAAGGCTTGGAGCATTTCAATTTAAGCACTGATCAAAAAACTGTTTTGGTTGTAGGTGGAAGTCTTGGTGCCAAAAGTATCAATGAAGCTATTGAAAAAAGTATCGATGTCTTTGAACAAAAAAACCTGCAATTAATCTGGCAAACAGGAAAGCCTTATTTGGAAAAAGCATTGGCAACCTGCAAGAGCAAAAAACAGGTATTCGTAAGTGATTTTATTGTTCAGATGGAATATGCTTACGCAGCGGCAGATGTTATTATAAGTCGGAGTGGTGCCATGGCAGTTTCTGAATTATGTATCACGGGAAAGCCAGTAGTGTTTGTGCCTTTCCCCCATGCTGCAGAAGATCATCAAACTGCAAATGCAAAAAAATTAGTAGACAAAAATGCCGCGATGATGGTAGCAGATAAAAATGTGGTTAAAGAATTGATGCCTAAAGTAATTGACTTGATTAACAATATTAATTTGCAAGAAAAAATGACAATCAATATCAAAAAAATGAGTGTATCAAATGCAGATGAAATTATCGCAAAAGAAATTTTGAATTATTTAAATTAATGAACAACAACAGTCATATTACCCAATTAATCAACAAACTCCAAACAGGAGAGGGCAGCGGCATGTCTGTTTATTTTATTGGTATTGGCGGAATTGGGATGAGTGCAATTGCAAGGTATTTCAATAGCAGAGGCGTGAAAGTAAGTGGTTATGATAAAACTGAAACGCAACTCACCAAACAATTGCAAGCAGAAGGTATAGCAATACATTATGAAGATAATCTTGACTTGATTAACAAAGAAGCGGCTTTAGTAGTTTATACACCTGCTGTTTCTTTAGATCACAAAGAGTACAACTATTTTTTGGAGCATGGTTATACCATCATGAAGAGAAGTGAAGTGCTTGGATTAATTACACAAGGGTCATTTAATATTTGTGTTGCAGGTACCCATGGCAAAACAACAACAAGTACCATGATTGCACACATACTCAGACATAGCGAATACGGATGCAATGCATTTCTTGGCGGAATAGCCTCAAACTATGAGACTAATTTCTGGGGCAGTGAAAAAAATGTTTGTGTTGTAGAAGCTGACGAATATGACAGAAGTTTTTTGAAATTGAATCCGGATGTTGCCATAATAACTGCAATAGATCCTGATCATCTTGACATCTATGGCACTGCTGAAAAATTCGCAGAAGCCTTTGTTGAATTTAGTGGAAAAGTGAAAGAAGATGGAATCCTGATCAGTAAATATGGGTTGGAAAATTCAGACGATTTTAAATCGCCGCGAAAAATCACCTATAGTTTAAATGATACAAAAGCAAATTGTTATGCAAGTAATATCAGCATTGATAATGGCAGTTATTTATTTGATGTAAAAATGAAGGAAGAAGATGTAGAGAATATTTCCTTGAATATGGGAGGCCTTCACAATATTGAGAATGCGGTTGCTTCGATTGCTGTTGCCAAACAAATTGGTATCTCCAACGATAAAATTAAAAAGGCTCTTTCTGCATTCAAAGGCGTAAAAAGAAGATTTGAGTATATTATCAAAAATGATTCATTAGTTATGATTGATGATTACGCTCACCATCCTCAGGAATTAAATGCTTTGATAAAAGGAGCTAAGGGTTTATATCCTAACAAAAAATGTACAGTGGTTTTTCAGCCACATTTATATAGCAGAACAAGAGATTTTGCAGATGGATTTGCTGCTGCTTTAAATCTTGCCGATGAGGTTTATTTATTGCCGATTTATCCTGCGAGAGAAAAGCCGATTGTTGGAATAGAAAGCGAAATGCTAGCATCAAAAATGAATATTCAAAAAGCGACTTGTTGTTCAAAAGAAGCGTTGATAGAATGTATAACAAAAGAAAAAAATAACCATACAATTGAAATGTTGATTATGGCCGGCGCAGGGGATATAGACACCATGGTATTACCCATAAAAAATATTTTAGAACAAGTTGTTTAATAAATAAAAATGAAGTTTTTAGAAAAAATAAATTTTAAAAAAATAATCCTGACTACCATTTGGATTCTTTTAGGTGCGGGCACAACAACCTTATTGGTTAGTGGATTGTATGTAAAAGAGGCGAAACGTTGCACGGGGGTTTATATTGAAATTTTGGGTGTCAGTAATAATTTTTTTATTGACAAGCATGATGTACTTGAGATTATTCAACATTCGGCTGGTAACAACATAAAAGGCAAGCGCATCAATGAATTTCGTCTTGATGTTATAGAAAAAGAATTGAAAAAAGATGTGTGGATTAGTAAAGCAGAATTGTATTTTGATAAGAATGGTTTATTGAATGCAGAAATTATAGAGAAAGATCCTGTAGCTAGAATTTTCGCCATCGATGGAAGCTCTTTTTATATAGATCAGTCATTGAACATGCTTCCATTAAGTAACAGACATTCTGCACGGCTACCGGTTTTTACAAACTTTCCAACAACATTAAAAGTATTATCTAAAGCTGATAGCGTCTTGTTAGGAGGAATAAAATTAATGAGCTTGTATATTCAAAAAGACAGTTTTTTAATGGCAATGATTGATCAGGTGAATATTATTGAACAAAATCATTTTGACCTAGTACCTAAAATGGGCGACCAGCTTATTTTATTTGGTGACGATAAAAATATAGAAGAAAAATTTGAAAAATTTAAATTATTCTATAAAAAAATAATTCCTGTTTATGGCTGGAAGAAATACAATAAAATCAGACTTGACTTTTCAGGGCAAATTGTTGCGAGTATAAAAGGACTTGAAGATGTAAAAGAAGATTCTTTAAGAACTATGGCTATGATGAAAGCAATGGCTGATTATTCTTTGAGAATGTCTGGCGATACAACACAGACTCTAGTGCAGGATAGCTCCAGCAATACCACCGACATAACAATGATTTTGCAGTCGTTTCAAAGAGATGAAGTCGAAGAGGATGCAACTCCAATACCCGCAAAAAAAGAAGTAACAAGTCAAACTTTTTTAAAGGATGCGAAGCCGAACGGAATTTTAAAAAAGCCGGAAATAAAAACAGTAGTTCAAAAAAAACAAGAAAAGACAAAGCCTAAGAAAATTGTCAAAGCTACAAAAAATACAAAAGTTAAAACGAATCATAAAACAGTCAAAAAGAAAAAGTAACAATTCATTTATAATATATAGACTTTAAATAAAAATATAAAATGGAAACAAAAGATCAAAACATACAAACAAACACACAAACAATCACACAAACAAACATTATGAGTCACGAACAACCCATTATTGTAGGTCTAGATATAGGCACTACAAAGATTGCCGCTATTGCGGGAAGAAAAAACGAATTTGGCAAGCTTGAAATCCTTGGATTTGGGCGTGCTAATAGTAATGGAGTACAACATGGTATGGTTTTAAACATTGACCAAACCATCAAAGCAATCCAAACAGCTTTGGAAAGATGTTATGAAAACAATCCTGAGTTACAAATCAAAGAAGTTTATGTTGGTATCGCAGGACAACATATTAAGAGTTTGCAAACAAGGGGAGATATTGTCAGACAAAATACGGAAGATGAAATTTGTCAGGATGAGATTGACAGATTAGTTGCTGATCAATATCGCACCTACATTCCATTGGGTGATCAAATCATAGATGTTATTCCGCAACAATTTACCGTAGATAATTTTCCGAACATTGCTAATCCAATTGGATACAGCGGTGTAAAAGTTGGTGCAAATTTTCATATCATCACTGGAGATAAAAATGCGATTCGCAACATCAACAGAAGCGTGGAGAAATCTGGCTTGATAACAAAGGATTTGGTTTTACAACCGTTGGCATCTGCAGCAGCAGTTATGAGTGATCAGGATTTGGAAGCTGGTGTGGCAATTGTTGATATCGGCGGTGGAACTACTGATCTTGCTGTATTTCATGAAGGGGTGTTGAAATATACTGCAGTGATACCTTTCGGAGGTGAAAATATCACTAACGATATTAAGTTGGGATTGGGTGTTTTAAAAACACAGGCAGAAGCTATGAAAGTTCAGTTTGGCAGTGCATTAAGTGATGAGGCGAAAGCGAATACATTTATTACCATTCCAGGTTTGCGTGGATTGGCACCAAAAGAAATCTCCGTAAAAAATCTTGCAAATATTATCCAGGCTCGGATGAGTGAAATTATGGATTTTGTTTCTTTTCATTTAAAGCAAGTTGGGTTAGATCATCGCATGCTAAATGGCGGCATCATCTTAACTGGCGGCGGCTCTCAATTGAAACATCTTTTACAATTAACGGAATACCTAACGGGATTGAATGCACGCATTGGATTTCCTAATGAACATTTATCTGGAGAACACAACGATGAAATTGCTATGCCCATGTACAGTACTTGTATTGGCTTGATTCTAAAAGGGTACAATGATTATGATAATAAACAAAAGCAGATGTCTGCTAATTTTATCAAGGTGGAGCATGCAGCTCTCTTGGATCAGTCTTCAATAGTTGAGGCGGGAGATAAAATGGCAGATAATATTGTAGTCGAAGAACCAACAAGTGTTGCTATTACACAGCGTAAGTCTTTAAAGGCATTCTTGGATTCCTTCAAAGATAATTTAATAGACATTTTCAAAGAGGAAGAAGATACTAAATTCTAACAAAAAACTAACCATAACCCATATACTAACCTATAATTTTATCAATATGATTCATTTTGATTTACCTAAAGAACAATCATCCATTATCAAAGTAATTGGTGTTGGCGGTGGTGGCAGCAATGCTGTTAACCATATGTATTCTCAAAATATAGAAGGCGTAGATTTTATCATCTGCAACACAGATGCTCAAGCTATCGCTTTAAGTAAAGTGCCTAATAAAATACAACTTGGTCCAACCCTTACACAAGGTTTGGGTGCAGGTGCGAATCCTTCAATTGGTCGTCAGGCTACGGAAGAAAGTCTGGAAGAAATTAAACGCATTTTGGAAGTGAATACCAAGATGGCCTTCATCACAGCAGGAATGGGCGGCGGTACAGGAACTGGCGGTGCACCAATCATTGCTCAAATCTGTAAAGAATTAGGAATTCTAACTGTAGGAATTGTAACTACTCCATTTGCGTATGAAGGTAAAAAAAGATTAGCTCAAGCTCAGGCGGGGATCAATCTATTAAAAGATCACGTTGATACTTTGCTGGTAATTAGTAATGACAAACTTCGTCACCAGTTTGGTAATTTAAAAATGAAAGAAGCTTTTGGAAGAGCTGATAATGTTTTGGCAACTGCTGCAAAATGTATCACAGATGTCATTAACAGTACCGGTCAAATTAATGTCGATTTCGCGGATGTTTGTACCGTAATGAGTGAAGGAGGTGTGGCGATATTGGGAAGTTCAACTGCCGAAGGAGAAAACAGAGCACAGGTTGCCATTGAAAATGCATTGACTTCTCCATTATTGAATGATAGTGAAATCAGAGGAGCGAAGTGGATTTTAATTAATATTAATAGTGCTGAGGGCGAACACGAATTCACTATGGATGAAGTAGAGGTGATTCAAAATCATTTATTATCAGAAGCAGGAGAAGATACAGATGTGATTTTAGGATTAGGATATGATAATACTTTAGGAAATAATATTGGCATAACTCTTATTGCTACAGGGTTTAATCATAAGGATCCATTTTCTAAAGATTTATCTAAAGAAAAGTCTTTAGAAGCAGATAAGATTGTTTTTGAATTAGAGATACCGAAAGAACCTGCATTCTCTATTCCTGTTACTTCTGAGATTGTTGTAGAAACAAAAAACATTGAATTGCCAGTTGTTGAAATTGAAATACCTGTTGTCAATAATGCTCCACAAACTTCATTGACGATAGATCCGATGATGCCTACCTTAACGGAGTATGACGAGGTTCATCCTGTTATAAGTTTTGCTGTTGAAGAAGAATCAGACGAGCCAGTTTTTTATGAAATCTCTTCATCGTTTGATCAAATTCCAACAACTAAATTATCTTTTGAAGAAATATCAGCTGAACCAAAGAAAGTTGAACCAATAGCTGAATCAAAGAATATTCAAGCTGCTGAAAATAAAATCATTGAAGACTTTAATCCTGCTAGCAACCTTTCGTCGGGTAGCTATTTGGCTAAACCGATGCAGATTTATGCTGAGGAGACGCCAATTACTTCTGAATCCAAATCCATAGAAGATCAACACCAATTGCAACTTTCAGCGCAGGAAGACGAACCTGTTTTTGAAATGCAATTGGTCGTTAAAGAATCAACAACAGCGGCGGAGGAACCGCTTGTACAACAAACTCAGCCCATCATGAATGCTGATGTTGAGGAGCCTGCTTTGCAGGACGAAACAGCAGAACTTAGGCGCCGGGCTGCGGAAAGGATAGCAAAGTTGCGTAACTTATCGTTCAACGTAAATGCTGCCGATCCTAATAATGAGTTTGAAACTGTGCCAGCTTACCTTCGCCGCAATATGGAAATGAATGTCCAGATTGCAGATGTTGAAACATTCTACAGTAATTATACTGTTAAATCAACTGATGATAATAAGATAGAAATTAGCACTATCAATACCTTTTTAGATGGTAAAAAACCAGATTAATTTACAGCTAAAGCATAAATACTAATATTTTAATTAAAGTTTGTTTTGTGATTATTGTTTGTTTGGAGCCCCTTTTCAAAAGAAAGGGGCTCTTGTTGTAAAATACTTTCCAAATCGTGAAGATACCTTGTATAATATTTAAACAAAATTGCCAACTTTATACACTTTTTACTTTTACATTTGTGCTGGCTTTTTAATTATTTGATTGAAAAAATCACCGAAAAATCTCTTTAGTGGAAAAACACAATTTTAACAAGGTATCTGCAGCTGGTCTATTAATTGCATTAGGAATAATTTATGGTGATATTGGAACCTCGCCTTTGTATGTATTTAGCGCCATTATAAATGGTAAACCAATTGAAGAGCTCTTGATTGTAGGCGGATTATCCTGTATTATATGGACACTAACGTTGCAGACTACACTAAAGTATGTGTTATTAACTTTACAGGCAGATAACAAAGGGGAAGGAGGCATATTTTCTTTGTACACATTAGTGAGAAGACAAAAGAAATGGTTAGTAATACCCGCAATGCTTGGCGGCGCTGCATTATTGGCTGATGGTATGATTACACCTCCCATCTCCATTACTTCTGCTATTGAAGGATTGAAAAATATTCCAGTGTTCAATGATATTCAAGACAACACCATCATTATTATTGTACTTGCTATTTTAGCCGTTTTGTTTTTTATGCAACAATTCGGAACCAATTCAATAGGTAAAATGTTTGGTCCTGTAATGTCTGTTTGGTTTCTGATGCTCGCCTTACTTGGCCTTTCTCATATATCTGCTGACTTCTCTGTTTTAAAAGCATTTAATCCTTATTATGCCATAAAATTACTGACGGTTTATCCTTCCGGCTTTTGGATTTTAGGTGCAGTTTTTTTATGTACAACGGGTGCCGAAGCATTGTACAGCGATCTAGGCCATTGCGGAAGAGGGAACATTCGAATCTCCTGGATTTATGTAAAATCTTGTTTAATTCTCAATTATCTTGGACAAGGCGCATGGCTTTTAAATCATAAAGGGGTAGTGTTTACAAATGGGGTGAATATGAGAAATCCATTCTATGCTATTATGCCTGATTGGTTTTTATTGTGGGGAATTATCATCGCTACTGCTGCTGCTATTATTGCAAGTCAGGCCTTAATAAGCGGTTCATTTACTTTAATCAGTGAAGCCATTCGATTAAATCTGTGGCCAAAGATGAAAATAAAATATCCTACTGAAGCCAAGGGACAATTGTTTATTCCTGGTATCAATACTTTGTTGTTTGTAGGATGTTGTACCATCGTGCTTTATTTCCGGTCATCTGGTGCAATGGAAGCTGCGTATGGTTTAGCCATTACGCTATGTATGCTGGCGACCACCATTTTATTTTCTAATTATTTAGTTTCCAGAAGAGTTACTCCGATATTAATTTGGATGTTTTTAGTTTTATATATCGGTATTGAAATCTCTTTTTTAATTGCTAATCTTGATAAATTTCCTCATGGAGGATTTGTTACCTTAATTATTGGAGGATGTTTATTTACGGTAATGTACGTTTGGTTCCGTGCAAGAAAAATAAAGAACAGGTACGTTGAATTTGTAAGAGTAGAAGAATACATTCCTAAAATTGAAGAGCTTAGTAATGATACTACGGTGCCAAAATGTGCTACGCATCTTGTTTATTTAACCAGTGCAAATAACCCCAAGGAAATCGAGCACAAAATTATGTACAGTATTCTTCGCGGCAAACCAAAGCGCGCTGATATTTATTGGTTCGTACATGTACACACGTTAGATGAACCTTATACCAGCGAGTATTCTGTAGAGCATATTATTCCTAATGACATTATAAGAGTTGAATTCAGATTAGGTTTCAGAATTCAGCCAAGATTGAATTTGATGTTCAAAAAAGTAGTAGAAGATTTAGTGGCAAACAGAGAAGTGAACATTACCAGCCGTTATGAAAGTCAACAAAGAAATAATATGGTTGGCGATTTTCAATTTATTGTAATGGAAAAATTCCTGAGTCAGGATAATGAATTGCCCATCTTTGAGCACATTGTAATGCGTTTGTATTTCTGGCTGAAAGAATTGAGCGTAAGTGAGGAAAGAAGTTTTGGATTAGAACAAAGTAATGTTGCTGTGGAGAAGTTTCCATTGGTTGTGGCACCAGTAAGCAAATTGAAATTGAATCGTGTTTGGGATAATGAAGAAGATCAATACTAAATCATGCAATCGGTCAGCCCAGCAGAACTAAAAAATAAATTACTTCAAGGAGAAGATATTGTATTGATTGATGTTCGCGAACTTTTTGAACATCAGGATTTTAATATTGGAGGAATCTCAATTCCATTACATGCTATTTTTGAACAAAAAGATAAATTCGAAAACAATAAACCCATTGTGGTCTATTGCCAAAAGGGAATCAGAAGTCAAATTGCCATACAAAGACTCCAGCAAAAATTCGGTTTCCAACATCTCATCAATCTGCAAGGCGGAATGGATGCCTGGAAAAAATCAATAGCTGTCTAACCGGTATTATAATATAATAAATTTCTACCCATGTCTACAAGAAGAAAAATATTTCGCTGGCTAAAAGTTATCATCATTGTTTATTGTGGTATCGGTATTGCATTGTATTATTTGCAAGATAAATTATGGTTACATCCAAAAAAGCTTGGCCAGGATTACCGCTTCAAATTTGACACTCCATTTAAAGAAGTAAGTATTCCTTTTAATAAAACAGACACGATTAATCTGATTCGATTTTTTCCCGCAGACAGTTTTCGAAAAGGCGTTGTCATTTATTTTCATGGAAGTAAAGAAAATGTGGAGTATTATGCAAAAAATGCAAAACCATTTCTTGAAAACGGCTATGAAGTGTGGATGCCCGACTATCCTGGATTTGGAAAGAGCAGCGGCGAATTCTCCGTAATCAAATTATATGAACAGGCCTATCAAATTAAGAAAATGGCAGAAAGCCAGTATCGCCCAGAGCAAATCATTTTATACGGTCAGTCATTCGGTTGTCTATTAGCTGCTGATGCTTCTACAACAAAAATTAAAAGACTTATTCTAGAGTGTCCATATCCCAGCGTGTCTAAATTGCTGGATAAGTATACGTTTGTTTATCCATGGAAGCTGATGTCAACTAATAAGTTTGATCTTTTCAGGTCGGTTTGGAAAAGTGATGACAACTTTCCCATAACTGTTATCTATGGCGATAATGGTGAATTGAAATGCAATGCCTTTTCAAAAGAAGTGAACAATACTTTGAACACATTATCCAATTACAAAAAAGATTTCCACGAGATTAAAAAAAATGCTGAAGAGAATTTAATAGAAAGTAAAGAATATAAAAACCTAATTGATTCTTTACTGAAGTAATTTAAAGCTCTTTAAGAGTTGTTTTATTTTTGGTAATTTTTAATTCG
>CALQJK010000017.1:0-14450 GCA_943330875.1 Chitinophaga pinensis | reverse complement strand
TACACTTTCTTCCCTTTCGGTTATATCAGGTGATTCTATTTCAGTTTCACCAAATGTTGAAATTATAAAAGGTAAAATTGATGATGCAGGATGTTCTCCAGTTGTGTCTTATGGCATTGAGTATAGTAGTTTCCAGAATTTCATTTTGGGTACAGGCATAAAAGTAGCCTCAACTAATTTAAATGCAAATGATTCTACTTTCTCAAGTACGCTTACAGGTTTAATACAGAACACTGCATATTATTACAGAGCTTATGTTTCTAATAATGCAGGTACAGTTTATGGTGAACAAAAACTATTTATTACTTCAGCTATCCCAACTGGCTTAACAATTTATTCCAACCCATTGATTCGTGGTCGTTCTGTTCACTATACTTTAAGTGGTATAAATTTAACCGATCATTATCTAGTTAGGATTTATGATATCTCTGGAAGATTAGTTTTTAGTAAGCCACTTTATTATCAGCTTGGCGTTAATTTTATAGATGATAATTTTGTTCTTCCTTCAACATTATCTTGTGGTGTGTATTCTTTTCAAGTAGTAAGTCCGGAATTCAGAATTCAAAAAATGGTTCTTATCGCCGATTATACTGGCCCTTTTGGTTGGAGACCATTTTAGTTATTCCTTATAATATTAAAATACCTTCAAGGCTCTGCAAATGCAGGGCCTTTTTTGTACAAGTTTGTGATAGATTGTGTCAAGCTGACAGAAATGAATAAATGGTATTGTATTTGACTTTATGTTATCCAAATTAAAAAATATGCAAAAAGGAAGTATAAGAGTACAAACGGAAAACATTTTTCCAATAATAAAAAAGTTTCTTTATAGTGAACATGACATTTTTATCAGAGAACTTGTCAGTAATGCAGTTGATGCCACACAGAAACTAAAAACACTTTCTTCGATAGGAGAAATGAAAGGGGATGTTGGAGAGTTGAGAATTGATATTACTATTGATAAGGATAAAAAAACATTAAGTATTGCAGATAGAGGTATTGGGATGACTGAAGAAGAGGTTGATAAATATTTGAACCAGGTGGCATTTAGTGGTGCTGAAGAATTCCTGGAGAAATATAAAGGTCAAAATGAAGCCAATATTATTGGTCATTTCGGACTTGGTTTCTATAGCTCATTTATGGTGAGTAGTAAAGTAGAAGTAATTACAAAAAGTTTTAAAGAAGATACAAAGGCTGTAAAGTGGGAGTGTGATGGCAGCCCTGAATTTGTTTTAGAAGAGACTTCTAAAGAAGACAGAGGCACCACAATTGTGATGCATCTTAATGAAGAAAGCCTGGAATTTCTAGAAGCGGACAGAGTGAAAACCGTATTGGAAAAATTTTGTAAATTTTTACCTGTACCTATTTTCTTTGAAGAGAATCAAATCAATAATCCTGTTCCTGCCTGGACTAAAAAGCCATCCGAATTAACTACAGAAGATTACCAGTCTTTTTACAAAGAACTTTATCCCTTTGGTGAAGCGCCATTGTTTTGGATTCACCTTAATGTTGATTATCCATTTAATCTTACAGGTATTTTATACTTTCCTAAAATCAAACAGAGCCATGAAATACAAAAAGACAAAATTCAATTGTATTGCAACCAGGTATTTGTAACTGATGAAGTAAAAGGTATTGTTCCTGAATTTTTAATGTTACTACATGGTGTAATTGACAGTCCGGATATTCCGTTAAATGTCAGCAGAAGTTATTTGCAAGGCGACCCTAATGTAAAGAAAATAAATGCCCACATCACTAAAAAAGTTGCGGATAAATTAGAAGAGATTTTTAATAATGATAGAAAATCATTCGAAGAGAAATGGGAAAGTCTGGGATTATTTGTGAAGTACGGCATGATGACTGATGATAAGTTTTTGGATAAAGCGAGTAAGTTTTTTGTGATGGAAGATTCCAGCGGTAAATTTTATACCATGGATGAATATAAAATGGCAACAGAAACTTTGCAGAAAAATAAAGAGGGCAAGCAAGTTGTTTTGTATACTACAAATCCTGTTCAGCAAGATGCGTTTATACAGCAAGCTACTGCTCGAGGTTATGTTGTCGTGAAGATGGAAACACTTGTAGATGCTGCCTTTATCAATAACGTAGAAATGAAGTGGGAGCATTCGCAATTTGTAAGAGTGGATTCGGATATCGTGGATAATCTGATTGATAAATCGGAGTCCAATGAAAGTGTTTTAACAAAGGAAGAGACTGAAAAAATAAAAACATTGTTTGATAAGCCATTAGATGGATTGCAATTGCATGTGGAAATAAAAGGCTTGAGTCAGGATACTGTACCTGTTACGGCTACACGACCAGAGCTGATGAGGAGAATGAAAGATATGGCGTCGATGGGTGGTGGAATGGGTTCCTGGTATGCACAAATGCCGGATGAGGTTAATTTAACGATTAATGGTAATCATCCTATTTTGAAAACAATTTTAGCTGAACAAGATGCAGTAAAGCAGGAAAAATTAGCAAAGAATTTAGCTGATTTGGCTTTACTATCGCAAGGGTTATTAACTGGGAATAATTTGACAAGCTTTATTTCGAGAAGTGTAGATTTGATGCTTGTATAATGATTTTTAGATGTGGTGAAATGTTTTGAAATGAATTGCTTTAAAAAAGTCTCAGCAAAATATTTTACCTCATCATTATTCGCTTACTCTGCAATCTATCACCATCATTTGCAGTTTTTTATTTCCATTCCATTCATTTTCATCAAGTGTGAAAACGATATCAAAAGGTTGTTTTGATTTTACAATGTGGAATTTTTCCGACATGTTGAATGCGATTCCTGAAAGGGAACAATTTCCTTGACGGATACTGAACTTGATATGTTTGTCTTTTAATAATGCGGAATAGCCAGAGTCCAAGACATTTTTCAACATAAATACCGGCCTCATGTTATCTGGTCCGAAGGGTTCCATTTGACAAAGAATATTATAAAAACTTTCTGTCAGCTCTTTCAATTCGACAACAGTATCAATTACAATTTCTGGCGTAAGTAAATCATCAGTAATAATTGAGCTGACTACTTCTTCAAATTTATTGGTGAATGCTGCTACATTTTCCGGCAACATAGAAAGCCCTGCTGCGGCAAAGTGTCCGCCAAAAACAGTAAGAAGCGATTTGCATTCATAAATGGCTTCATACAAATTAAATCCTTTTACACTTCTCGCACTTCCTGTAACAATGCCATCACTTTTTGTAAGTACAATTGTTGGCTTATAATAATGCTCGATAACTCTTGAGGCTACAATTCCCACCACGCCTTTATGCCAGTGTTCGCGGTAAAGAACAGTTGATTTTTTATTTTTCAATTCCTCACTTTCGTTTATGATAGCGAGTGCTTCCTCGGTAATACTACTATCGGCTTCTTTTCGATCTGTATTATCTGATTGAAGTTGTTCTCCAAGCAGCAGGGATTTCTCCTCATCTTGTTCAATAAATAATTGTACCGCTTTTTTAGCATCATCCATTCTTCCCGCAGCGTTGACTCTTGGGGCTATTACAAAAACAACATTATGTATAGTTAATTTTTTTTCAAGGCTTCCAAGTTTTATCAGGGTTTTAATTCCCAATGATGGATTACTGTTTATTTTCTCTAGTCCGAAGTAAGCTAGGATTCTATTTTCTCCACTCATGGAGACAATGTCTGCTGCAATTGCAATAGCTACCAGATCCAGATATCGCAAATAGAATGACTCATCTAGATTCAGCTCTTCAGTCAGCGCCATCATTAATTTAAAGCCTATGCCACATCCACACAAATCTTTGAAGGGGTAATGGCAATCTGATTGTTTAGGATTCAATATAGCACTTGCGTCGGGCAATATATTCCCTGGAAGATGATGGTCGCAGATGACAAAATCTATACCTAACGATTTCGCGTAGTCGATAAGTTCTACAGATTTTATTCCACAATCCAAACAAACAATCAAGGTGAAATTATTTGCTGCAGCAAAATCAATTCCTATTTTACTCACACCGTAACCTTCTTTGTATCTGTGTGGGATATAAAAATCCAGGAAATCTTTATCGTAAATGCTTGAAAGAAATTGATAAAAAGAAGCAACGGAAGTAGTGCCATCCACGTCGTAATCTCCGAAGACGAGTATTTTTTCTTTATTGGTAGTAGCAGCTATTATTCTTGATACAGCTTTTTCCATATCCTTCATCAGCCAGGGACTATGGAGCGCTCGCAATGATGGCCTGAAGAAATTTTTCGCTAAATTAAAATTCGAAAACCCTCTCTGAGCAAGAATGTTACAAAGAGGGGCGCTGATTTTTAAAGAGTCAATTAATTGTGCAGTTTCCAGCTTTTGTTCGGGTAAAATGTTCCATCTTTTTTCCACTATCAATATTTTCGGTCAGTAGTAAATCTCACTAATTCCTCCAGCGCTTTTCTTACCGGGGAATCATTGAATTGGTTAAGTATTGAAAGTGCCTCATCTCTGTATTGGTTCATTTTGATTACGGCGTAATCAATGCCACCATTTTCTTCAACACACTTCAAGACAAAATTAACGGATTCGATTTTTTTGTTTTCATTTTTGATGATGTAAATCAACTTCCTTTTAGTTGTTTTATCAACTTTATTTAAGGTGTAAATCAACGGCAGTGTTAATTTCTTTTCCTTGATATCGTTTCCCGTAGGCTTCCCAATTCTATCCTTACCATAGTCAAATAAATCATCTTTGAGCTGGAATGCGATGCCTACTTTTTCACCAAATATTTTCATTTGCGCTGTAATGTTCGAATCATTGCTAGTGCTGTAGGCGCCAACTGCGCATGCTGAAGAAAGTAAAGAAGCAGTTTTATTTTTTACGATTTCAAAATAAATTTCTTCGCTCAAATTTAATTTTCTTGATTTTTCCATTTGAAGTAATTCGCCTTCACTCATTTGCTTTACAGCTTCAGAAAGAATATGTAGATGTTGGAAATCGTTATGAGAAGTAGATAACAACAGCCCTTTAGATAATAAATAATCGCCGACCAATACAGCAATTTTATTTTTCCAGATGGCATTTATCGAAAAAAAACCTCTTCTTTCCAAGGACTCATCCACGACATCATCGTGCACAAGTGTTGCAGTGTGCAGTAATTCTACTAGAGAGGCTGCTCTGTAAGTACTTTCATTAATATCGCCGTGAAGTTTTGCACAAAGAAAAATAAACATTGGCCTAATTTGCTTTCCCTTCCTTTTTATGATGTATTTCATAACGAGGTCGAGCAATGGAGTCTGGCTTTTCATAGACTCGGCAAATTTTTTCTCAAAGATGCTTAATTCCTCCGCTATGCAGTTTGTATTTAGTTTCATGTTACAATTGGCAAGATAACGAAGGTTACAACCCCATCAAAGAAATAATTGACCGGGAAAAACGGATGATTTCTCATTAGGAGGTA
Source organism: Chitinophaga pinensis (assembly GCA_943330875.1). GTDB lineage: Bacteria > Bacteroidota > Bacteroidia > Chitinophagales > Chitinophagaceae > Ferruginibacter > Ferruginibacter pinensis_G. The sequence continues at coordinate 9,041 of CALQJK010000017.1, read as the reverse complement.
TCATTTCTATTAAAAATCGGTCAGCATCATTTAAATACAGCGAGTTATTAGTATTTTTTTTAAATAAAAGTCCTTTTTTTTGGTGATTGCGTATTTGTTGAATAGATTTGCGATGCAGAAATTTTCATATTTAGAAAACTATTAACCATTAAATATATGCAAAGTAAAAAGTACAGTCTATTACTAGTCTTGATTATTACAGTTTTGAGTTCAACATTCGCTCAACAATCCAACAGCGGATACAGTGTTTATGACTCTTCAGTTATCACACGTAAAGGAAGACCTCAGCAAAATGAGTTCTTAAACAATTCGTACAATTTCCCTGCAAAACCACGCAATATGTGGGAGATTGGGGTTTCTGGTGGAATGTTTAATGTTTCTGGCGATGTGTCAACCGTTTTGCCAACTTTTGGATTTTCTGCTCATGTGAGAAAAGCTATTGGTTATGTGTTCTCTTTAAGATTACAATATTTATATGGAACTGCAAAAGGATTGAATTGGAATGCTGCTACAAACTACGGTAACAATACTGCATTAACAGGCGTTGGGTATACTCAAGGTGGCGTAGATCCTCTAGGGCGTACTAAGGTGGTTTACTACAATTACAAAAACAAAACGCAAGACCTAAGTCTTCAAGGTATTGCCACTTTTAATAACATCAGATTTCACAAAAACAAAACGAAATTCGTTTTGTATGCAGGTGCTGGAATTGGAGCCACTGCTTACGAAACTAAAATAAATGCATTAAACGAGTCTACAGGAGATGATTATTCTGATTTGTATAATGGTGTTTTTGCAAATAATGAGCAGAAGTACAAGAATAGAAAAGATATTATTAAAGCTTTAAAAGCTGGGATGGATAATACCTACGAAACTTCTGCACAGAGCAATGGAGAACGCAGAGCGAAATTGGGAAACCAAACTTTACAATTCTCTACTACAGTGATATTTGGTGCAAGTTACAAACTGGCTAAAAGAATCAATATCTCACTTGAGAATCGTCACACTTTCATAAAAGACGATTTGCTTGATGGTCAACAATGGCAGGAGCATCCTTTGGGTGATGCAGCGATGACTGGCAATTGGGATTCTTATAATTACTTTTCATTAGGATTGAATTTTAATTTAGGATCAAAAGCGATAGAGCCATTATGGTGGATTAATCCTTTGGATTATGTATACGGAGAATTGAACAATCCTAAACATACGAAATTCCCTAAACCAGTGTATGAAGATGCTGATGGCGATGGTGTTCTTGATCAATTGGATCGTGAGCCTAATACTCCTGCAGGCGCTTCAGTTGATACTCATGGTGTTTCAAGAGATACAGATGGCGATGGCGTTGCTGATTATATGGATAAGCAATTGATTACTCCTTCTGAGTGTCAACCAGTTAATGCTGATGGAGTTGGTAAATGTCCAGATCCTGAATGTTGTAAAAACATGAAGCCTTCAGAACTTGCAAATCCTTGCCCAGCAGATTACCCAAGTTTATCATTCGCTGGAAGCGCGTCTAGATTATCTAAGGATGTAAAAACAATGATTACTGCAGTCGCTGCTAAAATGAAAGCTAATCCTACTTGTAATGTTGTTATCAATGGTTATCCTGAAGCTTCAAAAGGATCGCAGGCATTGTGTCAGCAAAGAGTAGATGCAGTTAAAATGCAATTAGTTCAAAAAGAAGGTATTAGCGCGGACAGAATCACAACTAAATGTGAGGTTGGCGCCGGAGATAAAAATACAGTAGATATAAAGTCTAACTAGTACATTTCGAATATAATTTTAAAATAAACCCTCCATTTTGGAGGGTTTATTTTTTTTAGCAATTTTTTCTTTTTTAGTATTAATTGGATAAATATAATAATATAGCAATATTCCATAAAGGTCTATTATTCCACAAATCGTGATTTTGGAGAATTCTAAAACCGCTCTAACCTCGTTATTTTTAACAAAACCATTTGGAGTAAAAAATAAACCAACCTGTTATTATTTGACAAAAAACCATTATTTTTGCGGCTCTTTATGCGGTACTTAATAATAATAGCTACTTTATTGGTTGTAAGTTTTACTACAATTTCATGTAATAAGTTCAGTAAAATTCAAAAAAGCAAAGATTTTGAATATAAGCTGGTAAAAGCAGATGAATACTTCAATAAAAAGCAGTATAAATTCTCGCAACAATTATATGAAGAATTATTCCCTGTATTTAAAGGGACGGCTAAATTTGAAGATCTTTATTATAAATACGCTTATTGCTTTTATTATGATGAGCTATACAAAGATGCAGAGAACCTTTTTAAAGGGTATTTAGAAGTTTTTCCGAATAGCAAAAAAACGGAAGACCTGGATTTCATGAGAGGAATGTGTTATTTTAAACAATCGCCAAAAATAGAATTAGATCAAACTACTACTCTAAAAGCGATGAATATGATGCAGACGTTCATCAATATACATCCAGGTTCAGAACGTATAAAAGAAGCAACTGAAATCATAGACAAGTCAAGAGCTAAGTTGGAATCAAAAGAGTTCAAAACAGCGCAGCTTTATTATAACTTAGGAGAATTTCGCGCAGCGGCAATAGCGTTTTCAATATTAATGAATAATTACCCGGAATCTTTGTCGGGCGAGCATTACAAATTGTTGGTAGTAAAGTCTTATTTCAAGTTTGCCAAAATGAGCATCTTTGAAAAACAAGAAGAACGCTTTTTAAGAGTAATAACAGAGTATGAAGATTTTGTAGACAGATACCCTGAAAGTAAAATATTAAAAGTAGCGGAATCATATAGTATATTAAGTCAAAATCAATTAAAAATTATAAAAAATGAGCAAACTTCGTCGTCATCTAAGCGGTAATACAAGTAGTTCTGTTGAACCAAAAAAATTAGCTGATTTAAAAGAAAAAACCGGCAATTTGTATGAGTCTATTGCTGTAATAGCAAAAAGAGCTAATCAAATAAACATCACTATTAAAGAAGAACTTCATAATAAACTGGAAGAATTCGCAAGCCATACGGATAGTTTAGAAGAAATTCATGAAAATAAAGAGCAGATTGAAATTTCAAGAGCATATGAGAGAATGCCTAATCCTTCTTTATTGGCAACTACCGAGTTCCTGGAAGATAAAGTATACTTTCGCAGAAATGATGAAAATTTATTTAGTTAATTCTATCTTAGGACGAATTTTACGCTTTGATATAGAATACTTGTTATAATTTTACCCCGCTCTACTGCGGGGTCTTTTTTTATGTTAAAAGGAAAAAAAATATTAATTGGAATTACAGCAAGTATTGCGGCTTATAAGTCTGCAGTATTGGTAAGACTATTAAAAAAAGCTGGCGCAGAAGTAAAGGTGATCATGACACCGGCTTCTCTTGATTTTATTTCCTCCTTAACGCTTTCTACTCTTTCAAAAAACCCGGTGCTTTCAGCATTGTTTGATAATGAAACATGGTCAAATCATGTCACTTTAGGAAGATGGGCGGATGTAATGTTGATTGCACCTCTTAGTTGTAATACCCTTGCTAAAATGGCAAACGGGAATTGCGATAATTTATTGATGGCTGTTTATCTATCTGCAACCTGTCCTGTTGTGGTTGCCCCAGCGATGGATGAGGATATGTGGATACATCCTTCAACACAAGAAAATATACTCAAAATAAAATCTTATGGTAATCATCTGATACCTGTTGAACATGGTGAATTAGCAAGTGGTTTAATTGGTCCCGGAAGAATGGCGGAGCCTGAAAATATAATCGATTGGCTGAATAAATATTTCGAAGCAGGGCAACAACTTAAAGGGAAGAATGTTTTAATTACTGCAGGCCCAACATATGAGCCTATCGACGCTGTAAGGTTCATAGGAAATCACTCTTCTGGTAAAATGGGAATTGCATTGGCGGAAGAATGTAAAAGAAGAGGTGCGCATGTGACGCTTGTTTGCGGACCCACAGCAATCGCAACTCCAGCAAATATCTCACTAATCAAAGTGAATACTGCAGCAGAAATGTACCAAGCCTGTATGGATAATTTCGACAAAATGGATATTGCTATTATGAGTGCCGCAGTCGCCGACTATAGCATTGCTAATCCTGCAGCGAAAAAAACAAAAAAAACTACCGAAGATTTAGATATCCATTTAACAAAAACAAAAGACATCTTAAAATCATTAGGTGAAAAAAAAGGTAGTCATCAAATAGTAGTTGGTTTTGCATTAGAAACGGATCATGAAAAAGAAAATGCACTTTCGAAGTTGCATTCAAAGCATGCTGATTTTATCGTATTGAATTCTTTAAATGACACTGGTGCTGGCTTTGGTCTTGATACCAATAAAGTTACTATTTTTGAAAAATCGGGCAGCGAATTTACTTTTGACATAAAATCTAAAAAAGAAGTAGCTTCCGATATTATCAACACTATACTTAACCATACTTATGCGTAAATTATTTATCCTTTTTATCTCATTAGTTTTATCTGATTCGCTTATTGCTCAGGAACTGAAAGCAAATGTCAATATCGTTTCTTCAAAAGTCGGGTCTAGTGTCAGTAAGAATACTTTTCAAACATTACAAACATCTTTAGTGAATTTTTTAAACAATAGAAAATGGACTAATGAGACGTATACTCAAAATGAAAGGATAGAATGTAATTTTCTATTAACATTAGAGCCCACAGATGAGATAAATGTTTATGCGGCTTCATTAACCATTCAAGCAGCAAGGCCTGTGTTCAACTCTTCTTACCTCGCCCCAATCGTGAATTACAAGGATGATAAAATCAAGTTTAAATATCAGGAATTCCAACAGTTGGATTTTAATGAGAATCGTGTTTCGGGCAATGATGGCTTTGTTTCAAATCTTACGGCAGTTGTGGCTTATTACGTGTATATGATTATAGGATTTGATGCAGCCTCTTTTGCTAAGAATGGAGGAGATGTGTATTTTCAAAAAGCTCAGAATATTGTAAATAATGCCCCTGATGGCAATGGTATTACGGGATGGAAGCCATTTGATGGTGTAAGGAACAGGTATTGGCTTGTTGAAAATATCCTCAATTCCCGTTATGCGGCATTCAACGAAATTTATTATGATTACTATCGATCGGTGATGGATAAATTATATGATGATGAGAAGGGGGCAAGAGCGGCATTATTTAATGTATTGGAAAAGCTAAATACGTTTAATGTCGAAAATCCGAATACGATGATTAATCAGTTTTTCTTTCAAGGGAAATCTAATGAGTTGGTAAAAATATTATCAAAAGCAACTCCTCCTGAAAAAGCGAAAGCCATTGAAATTTTATCGAAGCTTGATGTTACTAATTTGACAAAATATAAAGATGAACTAAAATGAAAATTGTCTTTATTTTGCTGATTTCTTTTTTCTTTTTTGCCTGCCATCAAAAGGAGCAACTTCCTAAAAATTTTATTGAGCCAAAAAAGATGCAATCCATAATGCTTGATTATATCAATGCCGAAGTGTATTCCCTCGAGACGTTTAAGAATGACAGCACCAAAAATGATACGATTGAAAATATAAAATTGCAAAATAAAATTTTCAAAAAATACAATATATCAAAAGCTGATTTCTATGAAAGCTTTGATTATTATAATACACATGCCGAAATGATGACGGTTATTCTGGATAGTTTGTCTGCCCAGCAAAGCAGGACAAGATTCAATAGAAAGCACAAAATTAATATTTTCAGAAATGATGAATAAGTTGTTTAAAAATGCCACACAAGCAGTAGAGGATGTTCACGACGGCGCTGTGATCATGTTTGGCGGCTTTGGATTATGTGGCATTCCAGAGAATTGCATTGCAGCCCTGGTTGAAAAAAAAGTAATGAATCTGACTTGCATTTCAAATAATGCGGGAGTAGATGATTTTGGAATTGGGTTGATGCTTCATCAAAAGCAGGTAAAAAAAATGATATCCTCTTATGTTGGAGAAAATGCTGAATTTGAAAGACAATTATTGAGCGGGGAGTTAGATGTAGAATTAATTCCACAGGGCACATTAGCTACACGCTGTATGGCCGCTGGTTATGGCTTGCCTGCTATCTTTACGCCTGCAGGAGTAGGTACGGAAGTGGCTGAAGGAAAAGAGGTGAGGAATTTCAATGGCAAAGATTATTTACTGGAAATGGCATTTGATGCCGATTTTGCTTTTGTAAAAGCATGGAAAGGCGATATGATGGGGAATCTCATTTTCAAAGGAACCGCACGTAATTTCAATCCACTTATGGCAATGGCGGGAAAGATTACGATTGCTGAGGTGGAAGAATTATTGCCTGTTGGCGAGCTTGACCCTAATGAAATTCATACTCCTGGAATTTATGTGAATCGTATTTTTAAAGGAGCAAATTATCAAAAGAGAATAGAGAATCTTACCGTAAGAAAATAGTCGCATTTTATTTACATTCATTCATTATACATCACCAAATGGCTTTAGATAAATTTCAAATAGCTAAACGTATTGCAAGGGAATTAAAAGATGGCTATTATGTAAATCTTGGTATTGGTATCCCCACTTTAGTGGCTAATTATATTCCGGAAGGCGTTAATGTTGTTTTACAAAGCGAAAATGGTTTATTAGGAATGGGACCATTCCCAATAGCAGGTCAGGAAGATCCCGATTTGATTAATGCAGGGAAACAAACCATTACCACTGTTCTAGGTTCAGCTTTTTTTGATAGTGCCATGAGCTTTGGAATGATCAGATCAGGTAAAGTTAATTTGACGGTTTTGGGTGCAATGGAAGTCAGTGAAAATGGAGATATTGCCAATTGGAAGATCCCCGGAAAAATGGTGAAAGGAATGGGCGGTGCAATGGATCTTGTCGCTAGTGCAAAAAATATTATTGTTGCTATGATGCACACTAATCCAAAAGGGGAGAGTAAATTATTGAAAACATGTTCGTTGCCATTAACGGGCGTAGGCTGTGTGAAAAAAGTCGTAACTGATCTTGCTGTAATGGACGTGACGGATCAAGGATTTAAATTGCTGGAGCGAGCTCCTGGAGTATCTGTAGAAGAAATTGCAGCTAAAACATCAGGCAAGTTGATTATTGAGGGAGAGATTCCGGAAATGATTTTTTGATAGCCCCTTAATCTTAAAATCAACCATCTTCAACTACCCTTCAACCAATTAACTAATCAACTAATCAACCAATCAACCACCCTTCAACCAATCAACACTTAGGTGCTGCATTTATAGTTTCCTCATTCACACCAGCTGCATATTTTTCGAAATTCTTTACAAATTGTTTGGCTAATTCAACGGCTTTATTATCGTAAGCATTTTTATCTGCCCAGGTATTTCTTGGATTTAAAATATCAGCCGGTACATCAGGACAAGTTGTAGGCATCATCATTCCAAACACTTCATGCGCTTCATAACTAACATGGTCTAATTTTCCTTCCAATGCTGCTGTAATCATCGCTCTAGTATAAGGCAAGTTCATGCGATGACCAATTCCATAAGGTCCTCCGCTCCATCCTGTATTTATCATCCATACGTTAACGTTATGTTCCTTCATTTTCTTTCCGAGCATTCCTGCATAATATCCGGGATGAAGGGGAAGGAATGGAGCGCCAAAACAAGCGCTGAAAGTAGACTTAGGTTCAATGATACCCGCTTCTGTTCCCGCCACTTTTGCAGTATAGCCACTGATGAATTGATACATGGCCTGCCCTGCTGTTAATTTGCTAATAGGAGGAAGAATGCCATATGCATCTGCAGTTAAAAAGAAAATATTTTTGGGTGTTTTACCTATTGATGGCTCAAGGGCATTGCTGATAAAAGAGAGCGGATAACTAACCCTGGTATTTTCTGTTATTTCCTTACTCGAAAAATCAATCTTATTAGTACCTGGAAAAAAAGTTACATTTTCAACTAATGCGCCCGGTTTTATGGCATGAAATATTTCGGGTTCTTTCTCTTCACTTAAGTCAATAGTTTTGGCATAGCATCCTCCTTCAAAATTAAATACACTAGTGTTCGTCCATCCATGCTCGTCATCACCAATCAGACTTCTATGTGGATCAGCGCTTAAAGTTGTTTTGCCTGTACCGCTTAGGCCAAAGAAAATGGCCGTATCTCCATCTTTGCCCATATTAGCGGAGCAATGCATACTCAATACCTGCTTTTCAAATGGCAGAATGTAATTTAATATGGTAAAGATGCCTTTTTTCATTTCTCCAGTGTATCCCGTACCACCTATTAAAATCATCTTCTTAGTGAAATTCACAATTGCAAAGTTATGCTGACGTGTTCCATCAGTTTTTGGATCTGCATTAAAACTGGGAGCTTGAATGATATGCCAGTCTGGAGTAAAATTGTCTAATTCATTTTCAGAGGGTCTTAAAAACATGTTATAGGCAAACAAGTTACTCCATGGATTTTCATTGATAACTCTAATGCGTAAACGATAATTATTGTCCGCGCATGCATAAGCATCTCTTACCCATAATTCTTCTTTAGAAAGATGAGCCATCATTTTTTTATAAATGCTGTCAAAATGTGCTGCATCTATAGGAAGATTAAAATCATTCCAGAATACACTATTTGCGGTAATTTCATCTGTTACGATGAATTTATCCTTCGGACTTCTTCCAGTGAATTCTCCAGTTTTAATTACAAGTGCACCAGTATCATTTAATAAACCTTCTTTTCTTGCAATGGTTTGTTGTGTTAATTCTTCGGGGAGTAGTTGATAATGAATTTCATTATTTGTATTCAATCCAAGCGATGATAAAGCTATGCTTGGCGCTTTACTTCTTGTAAGTGTTGACATAATATTCAAGTTGTGGTGGCCAAAAATAGCGTTTCGTTTTTTATAGGAAACAAATTAATATCAGTAAAAATTAAAAAATATCTAATTAGAAGTCTTTAATTTTAGTATTGTTTGAAAAATATTTAAAAAATGGTTGTTTGGGTTTATCAAAATACTTGTAAACTTGAATGCAGATTATTTTTGAAATATTTATCTAGTATTCTTCCTTCAATTTTCAGTATTTGATAATGCCGTATATTGTAATCCGTT